>CABXUL010000007.1 GCA_902515395.1 uncultured Bacteroidota bacterium
ATTCTGATAAAACATCATATTTAGAAAGTATTATTTCGGAAAGAATTGGGAAAATATCGACGAAATGAGGAGCTTTTTTGTAGGCATGCATCAATTTTTGTAATGTTTTATTTTTCTCTTTAGTATTAAATTTAATTTCTATTTCATTAATTTTTTTGTTTTGGGAAGAGGAATTACAATTTACATTTATGAACCTAGCTTCGTTATTTATAAGTATTTTATTCCTATTTATCCATCCCTTTTTAATGAAATTAACATCATCTAGAAATACAAAGGTGTCAACAGAATAAATGAGCCTAAAATAACTTATACTAGGGAAAAAATAAGGTTGCATGATTGCTGTTTTTTTTTTAAAATTATTCATGACAAAATCACCTCACCTATATTGATTTATAATTGTTTCACAAATAATCTCAACGTCAGTTTCCTGAAGTAAATCATATATTGGAAGACATAATATTCTTTCACATATTTGATTAGAGACCTCACATTGATCATTGTTTTTCAAGTAATTTAAAGTATTTAATGAAGGTTTAAAATACTGCCGAGTCATAACTCCCTTTTTTTGAAGTTCTTCAATAATTTTAATAATCTTGGACTTACTGAAAATCAAAATAGGATAATAAGAATAATTTTCTGAATTTATAGTTCTAATAAATTTGTCTTCCACTAGGGGACTCAGTAATTTTGAATAATAATTTGAAATTTTTTTTCTTCTCAAAATATTGCTCTTAATGTGCTTTAAATTCACTAATCCAATAGATGCATGGATCTCTGAATTCTTTCCATTAATCCCAGCTAAGGCAAAATCGTAAGGACCGTTGTGTCCGAAATTTCTTAAAAAATTTATTTTTTTTACAAGCCTATTATTCATTGAAACAATAAACCCCCCCTCAACTGTGTGAAATAATTTTGTTGCATGGGTACTACAGGTTGCAATATCTCCATAATTATATATCGATTTTCCTTTGTATTTTACTCCAAAAGCATGGGCACCATCGTAAATAACTTTAAGCTTATATTTTTTAGCAATTCTATCTATTTCAGAAATATTACAGGGATTTCCAAAAACATGTGTGGCCAAAATTGCACTGGTTTTGGTGGTTATTCGCTTCTCAATTAAATTAGTATCAATATTTAAAGTTTCTTTCTCAATATCTACAAATACGGGATCACACCCTTCCCAAATAATTGAATTAGTAGTAGCCACATATGAAAAAGGAGTTGTTATAATTTCTCCTTTTAATTCTAATGCTTTTATTGCTATTTGCAAAGCAATTGTTCCATTACACAAGAAAATAACATTAGGTACCTTCAGATGGTTTTTTAATTCAGATTCCAATTTTAAGAGTTTTGGACCATTATTAGTATATAATTCTGAATTCCATATGTCTATTAAATGAAGATTTAACTCACTTAGTGGAGTTTTAAATGGCTTGGTAACTGGTATCATGCAAATAAATTTTTTCTAAAAAAAAATTAAAAATATTACTGATTAAAAAAGAAATAAGTGTCGTAAATCATTTAGTTATCTCAAATTGGAATAAGCTGTTTGGTGACCAAAATAGTTTCTGAAAAGTATAGATTAATAAGATCTATTGTAATTATAATGCCATTCAACTTTAAAAATTTATCTAATTTTCAAGTCCTCTACCAATTGAATAAAAAGATTCATTTAATATTTTTCTTCCATCAAATACCCTAGCTGGATCTAATTCCATATTTAAAAACTCTTCCCATTCAGTTAAAATAACATATGCGTCTGCAGAAAAAATATCCGAGCAATTATCTATTATTTTTAAAGTCCTATCAAAATCCAATTTATCAATATTCCAATAACTATTAATATCACTTAAAATTGAATTTTTCATTACCATTGGATCATAAATTTCTAGACAAGCTCCAGACTTATGAAGTTTCTCTGTAACATAAATTGATGGAGACTCTCTTGAATCGTTTGTATTTGATTTAAATGCCCATCCTAAAATTACAATTCTTTTACCAGATAAATCTCCACCAAAATGGTCAATGATTTTTTTAGCAAATCGGTTTTTTTGATAATCGTTAATTTTAATTACCTGATGCCAGTATTCAGAAACTTCCTCTAAACCAAAATGTTTACAAAGATATACTAAGTTGAGAATATCTTTTTGGAAACAACTCCCTCCGAATCCGACTGAAGCATTTAAAAAATGAGGGCCAATTCGATGATCCATTCCTATTGCTTTGGAAAGCTCCCCAACATCAGCCCCTGTTTTTTCACAAAGTGCCGATAAGCTATTTATGGAAGAAATTCTTTGAGCTAACATTGCATTTGAAGCCAGTTTTGCTAATTCAGATGACCAAACATTTGTTGTTAAAATTTTTTCTCTAGGAATCCAATTTGAATAAATATTCACCAATGCTTCTATTGCTTTTTGTCCCGAACTAGATTTATCTCCTCCAATTAGAACTCTATCTGATTTAAATAAATCTTTAATTGCAGTGCCCTCAGCTAAAAATTCAGGGTTAGACAAAATTTCAAAGTGGTTTTTTTTATTGTGTAAACTTAAAATCTCCTTTATCTTCTCTGCTGTTCTTACTGGAAGAGTAGATTTTTCAATCACAATTTTGTCACTTTTGGAATATTTTGCAATCTCACGAGCACAAGCCTCAACAAAACGAAGATCTGCGGCCATACCAGCCCCATCCCCATTAATTTTTGTTGGAGTATTTACTGCTACAAAAATCATTTCTGAACGATGAATTGCCCTATGAATATCCGTAGAAAAGAAAAGATTTTTTCCTCTTGCTGATTCAACTACCTCTTTTAGTCCAGGTTCATAAACGGGCAATTGGTCTAAGGGACCATTCCAAGAATCAATTCGATCTTTATTTATGTCAACGACTGTAACTTTTATATCAGGACACTTAAGAGCAATAACTGCCATTGTAGGTCCTCCTACATAACCCGCTCCAATACAGCAAATATTATTGACTTTCATAAAGTATGATGTGTTTGCGCTCACTTAAAAATTTTGAGGCCAAATAAAAACTAACCTTTCGTTTTATGAGTTTTTCAATTTTATCTTCCAACTTGACAATATAGTCCATGTTCAGGTCATTCCCTATCAAAAAAATCTCAATATTTCCAGTATCATTTCCCTCTGCATAATCCCCAACCAAAATGATTTTTTGAACATTCCCCATACGATCCAAGACGGTTTCTACAACGTCTTCTAAACCCAGATGTTTTAAGACGACTTTCCTTAAAACTTCAAAAAGGGGGTGTTTAGAATTAGCCTGATATTCAATTTTGTTGTCATTTTTGACCTTACTTAAATAACCCGCGTCATGTAAATGATTAAGCTCTTTTCTTATGGAATTAGTGGATTCACCCATTTCTGTGGCTAAACCATTCAAATATCCTCTGTTGGCCTGTGAAATAAAAAACTTAATAAGTAATCTAAGTCTAGTTTTAGATGTAATAAGTTCTCCTAACATTTATTTAAAATATTGCTTTTTTTGACGGCTCCGCCCTGTCTGTCACAATAAACAAACAAAGATATTTTTCACTATGATGGCAATTCTCAGGCCGTTTTGAGGGTAACTAAAATCCCAAAACTTGGGAGCTCTAACTTAATTCTGTTTTTAAATATATTTATCACTTTCCCTTCTTGACCTTCAAAAGGACCCGATGGAATAGTGAAGTTTGAACCTTTTTTGATATTAGTGATTGAAATTTCGTCATAAATTCCTAATAAATTATTTTGCATCAATTCAATTTCTTGCTCCCTAACTATTGCTGGCTTGCCGAGCCAAAATACATACCTAATAATTCCAGGAATTCCAAAAACTTTATTTCGATCATTATCCTGTATTTTAACAAGAACATATGATCTAAGTAGAGGCTGAGATACTTTCTTTTTTCGATCAGAATATTGTTTTAATATATTGAAAACAGGGCAGTAGGATTTAATCCCAATTTTTTCAAGAGCTTTAGCTACCTTAATCTCATGATGCGGTTTAGTGTAAAGAACGAACCATTTCATGCAATCAACTTATGATTTAAAAAAATTCAGTTAAATGACTCTTTTTAAGGAGTCATTTAACTGTTAAACATTATTAATTAACTTAATTAGTACCAAAAGTACTAAAAAATATTTTAATTATAATTATAAATCAAGTAAAAAAAGTATTTAAAAAGGCTAAAGCCTTCCATCAATTGAATCTAAACCTAGAACAGACTTGATGTCGTAGACTACTGCCCCTTTTAAATTTTTGTATTTTTCTATATTATTATTAAGAAATATTTCATGAGCTACAGCAAGAATAATAACTTCATATTTACTTGGTAATTTAGTTAGGGAGATCCCATATTCCTTTTGAACCAGTTCAGAATCTGCTAATGGATCATATACCTCTACTTCTAAACCTTGATTTACCAAACCTTTATATATTTCAGGCACCTTTGAATTTCTTATATCGTTTAGATTTTCTTTAAATGTAATCCCCATAATTAGAGCTTTGGCTCCTTTAATTAAAATTTCTTTTTTTCTCATTAAGTTTAAAACTTTTCTAACTATAAATGCTGGAATACTGTCATTTACATTTCTTCCAGACAAAATTACCTCAGGAGTATAACCTAATTGAACCGCTTTATGAGTAAGAAAATATGGGTCAACACTAATGCAATGTCCACCGACTAGTCCTGGTTTGAATGGAATGAAATTCCACTTAGTAGATGCTGCCTCTAAAACATGAGTTGTATCTATTTCCATTTTGTCAAATATCAAAGCAAGCTCATTCATAAAAGAAATATTTATGTCTCTTTGTGCATTTTCAATTGCTTTAGAGGCCTCTGCAACCTTAATTGAAGTAGCTTTGTATGTCCCCGCCTTAATAATCTCTTTATATAGACTGTCTACCAATTCAGCAATTTTTGGAGTTGAACCAGATGTTACCTTAATAATATTAGTTAAAGTATTGATTTTATCGCCTGGGTTAATTCTCTCTGGGGAGTAACCACAAAAAAAGTCTTGGTTGTACTTTAAACCGGATATGGCTTCCAACAGCGGAACACAATCCTCCTCAGTGCAACCAGGATAAACCGTGCTTTCATAAATAATAATGTCTCCTTGTTTAAGAATTGCACCTACCATCTTGGTGGCACCTAATAGATAAGAAAGATCGGGCTTTTTAAGATTATTTACAGGTGTGGGTACTGTGATAATGTAAACGTTACACCCTAAAATTTCCTCTGATCTATTTGTTAATTTGACGCGATTTAAAAATGATTTTAATTTTTGATTACCCAATTGGTTGGTTTTATCAACACCATTATTAAGTTCCTCAACTTTTTTTATGTCATTATCATATCCAATTACTTTGAATTTTTCTGAAAAAGCATTTGCTAAAGGTAATCCTACATAGCCAAGACCAATTATCGCTATTTTTTTACTTATCATAGTGAAAAATCAATTACATCGCTGATCATAGGTAGACTGAGCTTGAGAATATCCGTAGTTAGCAGATTGAAGTAGTAATTCACAAGCTCTTTGTTGACCACCAATATTTAAATGACTTAAAGCGTTAATATATTCTGATTTTCCTGTTTTGGGTTGAAATTCACTAATTACTTTATCAGAGTATTGTAGAGATTTTCCATAATCACCTGCCATAAAATAAGCACTTGCAGCATTTTCAAAATGGGCATACTCCAGAGAATCAATATTAGCTGCATTTTCAAATTCTATTGCAGCCTCAACGTATAATTTGTTATTAAAATATTCTAAACCTTCATTCGAAATTACTTGTGCACGATTTATATTTGCCTGTCCAATCACTGCAAGCTTTTTCATCGAGAAGAGTTCCTTGTCATTTGGATAAATTTCAGATGCTTTAGAAGCATATTTTATGAAATCTTTTTCCCCACTTTGAACCATTTGAGATAGAACAATTAAAAAGTTTTTCCAAATTACTTCACCCGACTTATCTGATAAAACGCCAAATACTTTTTTAGCCGAATTTAAATCCCTTTTTAAAGAAATAGCCTGAGCGAAAGTGGATGCATGTAAAGCATTTTTAGGTAAACCATAAAAAGCTTTTCTGGCATTTACAAATGCACTATCAATTTTATTTTGTTTTAAAAAAATCTGTGCTTTTAGATTTTCACTGAAAAATAAATATGGATTAGCAGGTATGCCTTCGTTCAAAAGCTTAATTGCCTTATCATATTTTTTGGCATTAAAATAATAACGAGCTTTTATTGATTTCATTGGTATGGTTGTAACAGTAATATTAGGTAAATCTGGGGTTATGTTATCGATTTTGTCCATCGTAATACTGTATTTATTTGAATTGAAATCTCTAAGTAAAAACATCTGGCCCTTAAGAGACTGATATGTTGAGTATGTAATGCTTGTACTAAATAACATAAGAAGTATTAATATAATTGGATAAATGAAATTTAATCTAAGAGAGTTTTTCATACCATCATGATCTTTATTTTGATAATAATAAAATGAAAGTAAAGCCATTGTAAGTGCCCAGGGTGCTAATACTTGAGGACGTGCAATTGGAAAGTTCAAATTTGCATCAATAAAATATACTCCTAGAGATGTTATTAGTAAAAAAATGAACCATTTTTTTTCTAGATTTAAATCTGTTTTGAATAGTAAAATAAATGCGAAATAAGCTCCAAATAAAAAAAGTAATAAGTAGATGCAAAATCCAATAATCCCCAATTCTGCTCCAAGCTGGATAAAGTCACTGTGAGCATGATAAGGAACTATATACCCTGTAATGTCAGCTTTATCATAATCTATTGAAGTAAGCTTCCAATTACCAATCCCAACGCCAAATATAGGGTTTGAACTAATGTGAGTTAAAACATCCTCATAATATCGTAACCTTTGATTAACAGAACCATCATTGGTACTAACAGAAATTGTTGAGGCTCTAGATAGTGCATCAGCTCCCTTACTAGAAACAAAAATTTGATTTAAGATAATAGCCAATATCATTGGCAATAAATAATATAAATTATTCATTAAAGGTTTATATGATTTTTCCTTTAAAAAGTTAATAAGGGTCCAAGCAAAAAGTAATACTCCTATAAGTGCAGCTGCTACAAAAGAAGCCCTACTTTGAATCATACTTAAAGAAAATAAGCTCAAAAGCACCAGAAATGAATAAATAATTTTTATCCAATATTTTTGATTGTAGAAAATAAGATATAATATGTAAGGAATTTTAATGGCAATAGAAAAAGCAGTAATATTTCGGTTGGCTGTAACCCCTTTTAAACCAACGGGATTGATAGCTCCATCATTATACATTTCCAATGCTTGATTCAAAACAGCATATACTTCAATTGTTAAAATTGACATTATAGCAAATGATAGGAGGCGATTTTTATTTTTGATATTAAAAATTAAAATCCCTAGATTTAAAAACATGAAAAGGGTGTTAAAATGGCGAACAATATTGACCAGAACCTCTGTAGGATTAATGGCATAGAAGTATGATAAAGCTGCCCATAAAACGAATGCTATGTATGAAATACTCATCCAAGAACTTAACACCCTAGTGATCCTATCCTTGTAAATTTTTCGATTTATAAAAAGGAATATTCCGCAGCAAAGATTCAGAATACTTAAATACAACCACTGAGGTGCAATTTTATCTACTGCTTCCCAATTAGGAATAAATCCTACACATAAAAATCCGATAATAAAAATAGATGGAACAAAGTTGGCGGTATCTAATTGGTTTCGCTTAGGGGGGGATTTAGCCATCTTAATAGATTTCTTGTTAATTTGCAAGATATAAATTTATTTGAATAATTTATTTCAACCGAATCATGAATACAACACTTTATCTTGTTACAATATTGTTAAGTATAGTAACTGCGTTTACCTTAAAAAAATGGTTTACGAGACTAGGTAAATTTGATGCAATTAATCACCGTTCTGTTCACGACACTCAAGCAACTAAAACAGGAGGATTTACTGTCTTTGTTACTCTTTTTTTAATCACTATTTATTTATATGTAATCAAGCAAGAATTATTTGATTTTTCACTATTAATTCCACTTGGAATAATGTTTATTGTTGGTGTTTACGATGACTTTTACAATGCTGATTTTAAACTCAAGTTTTTTTTACAAATCGTTGTAGCAAAAATTTTAATTGATCAAGGTTTTGTAATTGACCACTTCCATGGCGTATTGGGCCTTCAAGAAATACCAAGGATTGCCAGTCAAATTTTTACTGTATTTGTCTTTTTAGTAATTGTAAATGCAATTAATTTTATTGATGGAATTGATGGAATGGCTATAACTGAGGTTATAAAAGTAATTTTACTAGTTGAATTTTTTTCTGCAATTTATACCCCAATATTTTTCCTTGGCATTTTAGTCGTCTTGAGTTGTCTCCCTTTATATTATTTGAATTTTAAAAAAGAAAACAAAGTATTTCTTGGAGATGCAGGTTCATTATTGTTTGGGACTCTGATTGCAATTTATCTTTTCCATGTATTAGGATCAGAATATACTTTTAAAGAACCATACCAAGCAAATAAGCCCCTTTTGACCATTAGCCTGATAATTTTCCCATTAGTTGATCTGTTAAGAGTATTTATTATCAGAATTTCAAATAAAAAATCTCCATTTTCTCCAGATCAAAATCATATTCATCACTTTCTTTTAAGAAAAGGTTTCTCACATTTTAAAGTTGTCCTGATCATTCAGTTTGTTAGTTTAATGTTTCTAGGGCTAGTTCAAATTATTGAATAAAAAAGCCTTTCCAATTGGAAAGGCTTTTTAACATTAATTAAAATAATTTTAATTAGTCAGTTAACAATAATAGCTCTTTAGCAGAGTCAATATATGCATTGTTGTTTGTTAACTGTTGATCAGGACCTGCAGCTTGAGCAGCAGCATCACCAGCAATAGCAGTATCAGCCTCATCAATTTCAATTGAGTAAGTTACTGTAGTATTACCAGCAGCTACATAAGCGTCAATTACCCCTTTAAATCCAGTAACCGTTTCACCCGTAAGTGTTGCTTTTTCATAAGGATCGGTTTCGGAACCAGCAACAGCAGCGGTATAAGTACCTTTAGTATCATTGTTTTGAATTGTAAAAGTAATAATAGTTATAGGCTCAGCTAATACAGAAGCACTAGGTGCAGCAATTGTAGTAAGTGATGCATTACCAGTAATTGTTATTGTTTTAACTTTTGCTAGAGAACCAAGATTTACATCTGTAATTTTAGGGTTATCAGTAATAGCAACGGTTGTAGCATTCTCACCATTTACGTGCGTATGTTGAAAATCAAATGTAGTAAGAGCTGAATTACCCTTTACAGCTGTATTTAAAATGATACCAGCGGTATTAAGAGTAGTCAATGTGCTTCCCGAAACAGTTAAAGTTCCAATTGCACCATCAGAACCAATTGAAAGGGTTGTTAATGAAGCATTAGCTGAAGTAACAGTCAAAGCATTAGCTTGCGTTCCAGGAGATGGAGTAGCTTGCTTCTTACCTGTGTAATCTAATGTTACAAGATGAACTGCCGTTGCAAAATCAATACTAGAATCTTGTTCAAACAATTTAAGATTTTGAACAGTAGCAATATCTAATAGGGTACCTGTGATAGTTGATAGATTTTTCAGGTGAACTGTAGCACCACTACCAATATCAATTGTCCCAGTGGAAGTTGTAAGAGCTGGAGCAGCAAAAGTCGTTGCAGCAGCAGCAACAATTCCATGAGAAGAAAGAGTAGTTAACGCAGGAACAGATACTGAAGTTGGGCCCACAAGGGTAATTGAAGCTTTACCTGTAGTCAGACCAGTAAGAGTAACATCTGTAGCTGTAACAACGGTAGAAGATGATATCTCAGTAACCCCACCTATGTCAACTGTTGTTGCAGAAATTGCAGAAGAAGACTCAATTTTGGTAAGTCCTCCAAGGTTAACTGACCCTCCTGAAGTAATAGTCAAAGCTTTTGCAGAGGTTACACCAGCTAAATTAACAGCTCCAGTTGCAGTTATTACTACATCTCCTGAAAAAGAAGCTGAACCTAAAGAAAATTCAGTGGTACCATCAATAGTAATTGTAGTTGTAGTCTGAGCTGCAGTACTGTTAGATACAAAAGTTGTAGCTTTAGGACAATTTACAGTCGTAGGAAGTACACCAGAAATTTTAACAGAAGTAGCATCTGGAAGAGCTAAATTATTTGGAGTAGTTCTTGCAGCACCTTCAGTCAATCCAGAAAAGTCTACAGAAGTAACTGTTACATTTGAAGTATCAATAGTAATACCTCCAGCAACGCTATTTAAAGTTGGCATCAATAAATCTCCTCCTTGGTTAATTGTCATAGCACCAGTTACTGTTGTAAGAGCACCAGCACTTAAAGAACCTGTAGTGGCAGAAATGCCTAAATCTCCTTGAATATACTGTAAAGCTGCAGCTGTAACTGCTTCATCAGTAGTAACAGTAACTGTCTTCATTACAACTTTGATTTTGTCCATAACCGCATTTAGTCTACTAACGTCATCTGCAGCAGTAATATCACTTGCACCAGTAGTATTTACTACTAAAGATCCGTTAATTGTAACATTCGGATTATCTGCACCAGTTTTGATTAGATCCTCAGCTAGAGTAAGTTCAGCCAAAGAAGTAATTCTAACATTTTGATTGATAACAGCATTAGCAGTTAAAAGCTCGTTAAGCTTTTCTAGAATTTGATCTACTTCATTATCTAAATCTGCAACTTCCGTTTCAATGCCTGCTAAATCTTCTGCTAAAGAGAGATCAGCAACACTTTGTTTAACAGCTGCAACTTCAGTTAAAATTCCAGCTAAATCTGAATCTGTAAGCGCAGTACTAGCTAAGTTATCTAATTTAGTGCTAAGAGCAGAAACAGTTGTCTGAACAGCAAGAAGTCCGTCAACTGTAGTAGCTAACGAGCTAATCTTTGAATTCAGATCGTCAAATTGATCATCATAGTTTTGACATCCGACCATTGTCAGAGCAACAACTAATAGACCCAATAAACCTTTTTTCATTTGAATAAAATTAAATTAATTAATAATGTTTATAATATTTTTAATTGCTTGTCAATTGAATTTCAAAGCAACTTGTACATTTATAGCAAATACTATGCCAAATTCGTTTTATAAACAAAAAACCCTCCAAAGTTCTTACTTAGGAGGGGGATGCACATTAAAATTAACTTAATTTATTCGTAAATAAATAAACTAATTTAATTTTTTTATATGTTGATTATAAAGGGTTTAGTATAGAATTATAAACAGTGCATGTTAATAATTCTGTCAGAAATAGGGCTAAAAAAATTTAACCCTTAAGTTTTATCCAAAAACGTGGAATAGAATTATCCAGTTTAAGCTTAAAGAGTAAAACTAACTCCAAAATAAAAATTTCTCATTGGTGCCGGCTCATAGTACCTCTTACCCCATGCATTGATTCGAATGTTATCGTTATATTTTCGGTCAAATAAATTATTAATCCCTGCAAAAAACTCAAAATCATTAAGGGATTTCCAAGCTTTTAAGTTTGAAAGGAAATATGGAGAAATTTTGTTTTGATTTGAATCATCCGAGTATATCGATCCGCAATACTGGTTTAAACTCATTATTCCCCACCCATTTGAAAAATTATAACCTGAGGAGGCAAAAAATTGCTGTTGTGGAATACCTGGAAGTTTATTGCCAGAAAGATTTTTTTCTTCCAACTGATAGTTATCAAATTCTATAGCTGCGTAATTAAAAGCAGCTAGCCAATGCCATGCTCTTTTTCGAAGCTCCCATTGAACTTCAATTCCCTTTCGATTGGTTTTACCAGCATTTCTATAAAAAGTTCGGGTTGGAAAATCCTCTAATTCATAGGAGATAAGTTCGTTTTTGGTTCGAATGTCATAGAGGGTAGTTTCCAATTGACCAAACGAAGAATTGTAACGCCATCCCACTTCAAAATTTCTAGCTTTAGCCGACGATAGGTCAGGGTTAAATCCCTCTTCGCCAAATGGGTTAGCAGAGAGCTCACTAAGTGTTGGCGTTTCAAAGCTTGTAGCAAAGGATGCGAAAAAAATATGATCAACTAAATCAGTGTAAGTAAATCCAAAACTATAGTTAACTACATTTAAATTTATTTTACTATCTACTAAATTCGTTCCTAGTTGTTGTCTGTCAAATCTCATTCCTGCTCGTAAAACCCCAAAACTGAGTCGATATTCATCCAATAAGCTAATTGATTTATTATCAAATAATTCCTTTTGATCCAAAGTTATGTCTCCAGCTTCACCGGCAATATTTTTAAAGCGTTTTCTGTGATCGGTTTGATCTGCAAATGAAACCCTTAATTGTATACTGTGGTTTTCCTTTGGTTGATACTCGAAAACTGCTCCTCCTCCGTAATAATCTCTTACCAGGTCAACTAAACCTCCAAACTCAAAAGGTAGTCTCCCCTTAAAATCGCGGTGGGCATAAAAAAGGTAAGAGCTAAAGCTTAGGTTTTTATAAATAGCTTTCTCCCATTGCAGGCCGGTTTTAATATGTTCGATAGACTCAAAAGTTTCAAAACTCCTATTTTGGGGACGGGCTTGTCTTCTGTTTTCAATTACGCTTTGTAAATTAATCCCCCCCGCGTCGTAAGCATATGGACTATTGGTGTAATTAAATTGGAAATTTAATTTAGATGTTACAGAAAAATCATGCCAAATCCGGGCATTAAAAACCTGTTGTTTGTAACGGCTATGATCACGATAACCATCAGATTGGGAAAGATTTTGGTAAAGAACCGCTTTAGTTTTGTTGTTTTTTAACCCAACAGTTGCTGAAAGATTACTGCTTAAGAAGGATCCCCCTTGGGCGCGAAAACGGACGAAATCATCCTCAAAATCGGATAAAGTATTGATTTGGATTACACCGCCAGCCGCATTTCCATAAAAGGTTGAAGCGGGTCCCCTTAGTACAGTCAATGATTGGATTAGGCCCAATGGCAGATTATCCAGTTGACCCTGTCCATCAGGGGTAGTCTCTGGAATACCATCCACAATCAATTGAATTCCACGAATTCCAAAGGCAGATCGAGCACCAAAACCACGAATTGACACGCGAAGGTCTTGTGCAAAGTTTTGGGTATTTTGAGCAAATAACCCAGGAACACCTTGGAGGTAGTCCTGAAGCGAATTTTGGGCATTGTTAATTTGGGTCTGAGGGAAAGTTTTATAAGTTAAGGCAAAAGGTAGAATTTTTTTTGGGGATTTAATTCTAGCAGCATCTAAAATAATTTCTTTGAGGGCTATTTTTTGCTGAAGGCTGTCTTGACCAAAAAGCAAAGTAGAAAAGAATGAATTTATACAGCATATAATTATAACGCAGCAAATATGTTTATACATTTTTTAAAATTAATTATTGAGCGCAAAGATATAACTGGAATTGTTATTTTTAAATGAAATTTTATAGAATGTTAAATTTAAGTGACTCCGAAGAGATATTAGCTGTTTTAATAGCTTCAGCAATAATTATAGGTTTCATATTTAGTACTTATAAAGATATCAAATCAACTATCTCAGAAGAAAAGGAAAAATTAGCTGAAAAAAAAGAGGTAGAGGAGAAAGTTAAAACACTTATTGACTATTTAGATGCAAAAACAAGATTAGTTAATTTAGTTAACAAGCACAAGAATAAACAAAAAAAAGAATAACTAATATATTTGTTAAGACAAATATGAAAAAAGTATTTCACAGTGCTCAATCTAGGGGCCATGCTGACCACGGCTGGCTTAATGCGAATTACTCTTTTAGTTTTGCTAGCTATTTTAATCCACAGCGTTCTAATTTTGGGGCTCTACGTGTTTTAAATGACGATACCATTTCACCTGGAAAAGGATTTGGCACTCACCCTCATGACAATATGGAGATAATAACCATTCCCTTAAAAGGGGATTTGAAGCATAAAGATAGCATGGGAAATATTGGAGCCATTAATGAAGGAGAAATGCAAGTAATGAGCGCTGGGACGGGTGTCTATCACAGCGAATACAATAAAAATTCAGATAATTTTGTCAATCTATTGCAGCTTTGGGTGATACCAAACAAACAAAATGTTGAGCCCAGATATGGTCAACTCTCGATTAGAGAACTGAAAAAAAAGAATAGTTTTTATCAGGTATTGTCACCCTACCCTGATGACGATGGCATGTGGATTCATCAAGAAGCCTGGTTTCACCTTGGTGATTTTGAAGAACAAACTTTTATTGATTACGTTTTAAAAAAAGAGGGGAATGGTGTTTATGTTTTTGTTATTGAAGGGGCTTTTATTGTTGCTAATGAGACGCTTAGAAAAAGAGATGCGATAGGAGTTTGGAATACAAATAAAATCACATTTGAAGCTCAAAGCGAGTCCAGAGTTTTGATTGTAGAAGTACCAATGGAAATCTAATTTAAAAATAAAAAATGTTCAATATAAGCGCTGATGAATTAATTAAAATAATTGATAACCGGATAGAAAATGGAGATTTTAAAGATGCTGTCCATAAAATCAAATTAATGACTACAAGAGAGATGATCGTAGAAATACTATCTAAATAAAGACGATATTTATATTAAACATCCTTATGAATCGCAGAAAATTTATTTCAGATACAGGTAAATATTCTTTTGGGGGTTTATTCTTCCATAACTTTCCATTTATAAAAGTAAATCAAATTAAGGTAAGTGTTAAGCAATTAACCCAAGGGCCCAATCATCATTTTTTTGGATATATAGGTCAATCCTTAACAATTCCCTGGAGTAAAAACGGAGATCGGATACTATGTCTCTCAGCACCTTTCCACGACCATCTTGCAGGTAAAGGGGAGCCTGCTAACGTAAACATTATTTATACCAATGAAAAGATTGGAAATTCTTTTAAAATTGAAAAAGTTGACGAAAGTCAGGGATGGAATCATCAACAAGGAACCATGTTTTATTGGAACCCCCATTCACCTCAAGATCAGTTTTTTTTTAATGATCGTGACTCCCGGTCAGGGGTGGTAAAAACTGTTCTATTTGATTTAAGTAAAGGTAGAAGAATTAAAACTTATAAGTATGGTAATAAATCTTTTGGAAATAGCGGAGTAAGTCCTAAAGGAAAATATTTTTTAGCCATTAATTATGCCCGAATGGCTCGCTTAAGACCAGTAACAGGTTATAGGGATTCTTATGATTGGAGTGAAGATATTGCAGCTCCAAAAGAAGATGGCATTGCTATAATTGATATTGATACTGGAGAAAAGAAAATACTTTTATCTTTTAAACAAATGGCTGAAGGACTTGATAGAAACGGATTTGACGCCAAAGGAAGAAATCTATTTATCAATCACACACTTTGGAGCCGTGATGGTAAGTGGATTTATTTTTTTGTTAGGGCAGGTTGGAAGTCAGATAAAGATGGTAGAGAGGGACTAAATGCAGCTTGTTCGGTCAAAGTTGACGGTACTCAATTTTTTGCTGGGCATAGACATATAGGGGGACATCCAGAATGGGCAAATGGAACAGAAATCATAGGAAGTTATGATAACAAGCAAATAGTTTATGATATAATTACACGAAAAATAAAAAGGACCATTGGTAGTAATGAGATTTTTCCCCAACCTGGTGGTGATGTTAGCTTATCTCCTAATTCTGAATGGCTCGTGAATGGATATAACGATAAAGCAGGTACAAATTTCTATTCTTTGATGAATCTAAAAACTGGTAATTGGGTCAATACACCAAGTTTTAATACAGGTGTTTATAAAAAAGATTTGAGGATTGATCCTGCTCCAAGGTGGAATCACGATAACAACGAAATCTTGGTTTCTGGATTAGATGAAAATGGGATAAGACAGTTATTTGTAATATCAGTAAAATATTAATTCTGATATGGAAATAATTCCTCATCAAGGTATGTCTTTTGAATCTCTTTTTAGGGGGTTAATTGGTATGCTTGTGCTAATTATTCTGGCTTACCTGCTTAGTAACAACAGAAAACAAATTTCTTGGAAATTAGTAATAATAGGTCTTATAGCTCAAATTTCCATTGCGATCGGAGTTATTAAAATATCCGTGATTAAAAGTTTTTTTGGAGTTATCAGCAGTTTCTTTGTGAAGATTTTAGAATATACGAATGCCGGAACAACGATGTTGTTGGGAGAATTTGCAAGTATAGATAAATACGGTTTCATATTTGTATTTCAAGCATTACCTATTATTATATTTTTTTCAGCATTAACATCTTTATTATTTTATCTTGGAATTATTCAAAAGATTGTGCAGTTTTTAGCCTGGTCCTTAAAAAAACTATTAGGGATTTCAGGGCCAGAAAGTTTAACAGTCGCGGGAAATATCTTCTTAGGACAGACTGAAGCACCTCTTTTAATCAAGGCCTATTTGGAAAAGATGAACCGTTCAGAACTTTTTTTAGTTATGTTGGGTGGAATGGCAACAGTTGCTGGAAGTGTAATGGGAGCCTACATTGGTTTTCTAGGGGGTGATGACCCTATTGAGCGATTGGCTTTTGCCAAAAGTTTATTGGCAGCATCGGTAATGGCTGCTCCAGGAGCAGTGGTTGTTGCAAAAATAATTTATCCTCAAACAGATAAGATAATTGAACATATAACCATCCCAACTGATAAAATTGGCAATAATTTTATTGGTACACTTTCAATGGGCACAGCCGAAGGTGTTAGAATGGCCGTTAATGTTGGTGCCATGTTATTAGTATTTATCTCTCTAATTGCAATGATAAATGGAGTTTTCTTTGGTATAGGTGATGGATTAGGACTAAATAAATGGGTAATTGAAAACACGCCTTATGAAAATTTTTCAATTGAGTTAATTTTGGGATATTTGTTCGCTCCTTTAATGTGGTTAATTGGAGTTGAAACAATGGATGTAGCCATAATGGGACAGCTTTTGGGGTTGAAGCTCGTAGCTAGTGAATTTGTAGGCTATATTGAATTGGCATCGTTGAAAGACATTAACAATACACTCCACTTTGGCTACCAAAAATCGATCCTAATGGCGAGTTATCTTCTCTGTGGTTTTGCAAATTTTGCATCTATTGGAATTCAAGTAGGTGGTATTAGTGTTATTGCTCCAATGCAACGTAAGAACCTGAGTGAACTGGGTTTAAAAGCAATGATAGGTGGAACTATTGTTTCCTTAATGTCTGCTACAATAGCTGGTGCAATTTTAGGCTAGTCTCACAATACACTTACCTTAATATTTTCCATGTTTTAATGAGCAATATTCCAAAAATAAATGAAGATGTGGTTAGAGCAGAAGCGCTTGTATATTGTCCATAAATCCAATAGCCAGTTGCAAACATAATGCTGTAAATTAATCCACATCCCAAAAGCATAGCTAAAATTCCAGAAGGAACATTCCAACTACTATCTTTTTTATCGAGATTTACTTTATTTTTTTTAGCTTTTTGAATGACCATTTCCCAACCAGGTCCACCGGGTTGAGTTTTTTTATAAAATTTTCGAAGTACTTCGTCACTCTCAGGGCGTGTCATATAAGTTACTGATAACCAAATTATTGAGGTGAATAAGACAACAAAAGGATATTCTAACCAATCAGGTAATAGTCCTTTATTTGAACCAAAAAGATAAGGCCCTAAATCACTTGTTTTTAGTAAAATAGCAACTATCCCTGAGGCAAACATCGCCGATATTTCACTCCAGGAATTGATCCGCCACCAAAACCATCGAAGTATAAAAATTAGTCCAGTTCCTGCGCCGAAAGTCAGTAAAATATCAAATATCTGAAGTGCATTTTGCAGTAATAGTGCAAGTCCCGCACTTATTATCATCAGAGCAATAGTAGAGATTCTCCCAACGGCTACCAATTTTTTTTCGGAGGCGTTGGGGTTAATTTGTTTTTGATAAAAATCGTAAACCATATAGGAAGAACCCCAGTTTAGTTGTGTAGATATTGTACTCATATACGCTGCTATAAGTGACGCTAAAACCAATCCTATGAGACCCGAGGGTAATTTAATTAACATTGCAGAGTAAGCTAAATCGTGTCCTAATTTGTCGTCTGAAATATTAGGGAAAGCTTCTTTTATGCTTGCTAAATCTGGGAATATAACCAAAGAGGTTAAGGCTACTAAAATCCAAGGCCAAGGTCTTAGAGCATAGTGCATAATGTTAAAAAAGAAAGTTGCACCAATGGAATGGTTTTCGTCCTTAGAAGCCAACATACGTTGAGCAATATACCCTCCTCCTCCAGGCTCTGCCCCTGGGTACCATGCACTCCACCATTGAACCGCTATTGGGATGATTAAAAGGGTTATCAATGCCCGTGTGTCTGAAAAATCTGGTAAAATAGAAAGTTTGTTGCTAACGTTTTCGTGGTTTAGTAGTGCATTCATTCCTCCAACCTCTGGAAGGTTTACTAAGTAATAAGCGGCACCTATTGATCCAGCCATAGCAACAAAAAATAAAAGAAAATCCGTGTAAAGTACACCTCTAAATCCCCCAAGGGTACTGAACAAAACTGTAACCAGTCCCGCACTTATTACAGTTTGCCATGGTTCTAACCCCAACATTATCCCTCCGATTTTAATAGCCGCAAGAGTAACGGAAGACATCGTAATCACGTTAAATATTACACCTAAATACAAAGCTCTAAATTTTCTAAGAAAACTTGCAGGAGCACCACCGTAACGAAACTCGTAAAATTCAATATCTGTCTTTACGTTAGATTTACGCCATAATTTGGCATAGATAAAAACGGTAAGTAACCCTGTAATTAAAAATGCCCACCAGACCCAATTCCCAGAAACCCCATTGGTTCTTACTATATCAGTCACTAAGTTAGGAGTGTCAGTTGAAAAAGTAGTAGCTACCATTGATATTCCTAACAACCACCATGGCATATTCCGCCCAGACAGAAAAAACTCGCCACTAGAGGATCCAGCTTTTTTTGAGACCCATATACCAATAAACAAAGAGATTGAAAAAAAAGTTATAATAATTATCCAATCTATTGCTGCTAATTCCATAGTTCTCAATTTGGTCAAGCAAAGTAATGATTAATATTACAAAATAATGTTAAACAAGAAGTAGGTTTAATTTTTTTGAAATAGGTTTGTAATACAAAACTTTATTTAATGAGTTTAAGCGGCCATTATTTTTTTCCCAGAAAATTCAAAATCTTAAAGGGTTTATTAGAATTCTTGTTTATGATTTCAAGCTTAAATTTAGTATTGGCACAAGTTGAAAATAATAATTCCTCATTTAAATTTCCGATTGAGGAAAATGAAAAAAGTAGCCCCTTGTATATAAAGCCTGAGGAAAGCAAATATCTTAAGAGGGATTTTTTAAAAAAAGACCCAATTGATATTACTGATCCTAACTTAAATGAAAATGCAACTTTTGATATGGGAAATCAAGAAAAATTTTTAGATCCCGGGGATTATTACCTTTCAAAGTTGAATGGAAAAAGCCTAGAAGAAAATAAAGACCCTAATAAATTTAAGTCGAACCAATTTATGGGAGATTACAGAATTAAGGGTTCTAAGGCTAGAATTATATTTAGAGATCACGAATACCCCGACGGAGATAGGGTAAGAATTCTTCATAATGATCAAGTGATTCAGCCCAATGTATTATTGGTAGAGCGTTTTAGAGGCTTGAGTATTTCACTAGTTAAAGGTTTTAATAAAATTGATTTTATTGCGCTCAATCAAGGAGAATCCGGCCCAAATACAGCTGAAGTAAGGGTATATGATGAGGGCGGAAATATGACCGCTTCCAATCAATGGAATCTTGCAACTGGAGTTCGTGCAACTTATATATTGGTTAAAGAGTAAATTGCTACTTTGATTTTCTAATCAAAATAGCAATTAAAGTTAGTATCAATCCCCCGTAAAGGTAAGGTTTATCAATAAAAGAAAGCTTTGTATACATTAGATAGACAATATAAAAACAGACTACTGCCAAGATAAAAAGCATACCTTTGATAAGCTTTAATAAATTCATTTTGACAAAATACAAAAGCTTAAATTAAAAAAATGATTAAATACTACTTTATAGGTGTTATAATTTTAATAAGTGCCATCCTGGCCAATATTATCGCGTCAAAATTGGGTCTTAAGACTTGGTATGACTTTTTAAATGGAATTAATAATGGTGTATCATTATCTACATTTGATTATATCTGGCTATTTGCATTATATCCTCTAATTTTAGGGTTGAGCGCTAAATTTGTTTTGATGCTTTGGGATAAATTATTTTAATCGATTTTGAGATTGATCATTTTTAGATTGGTCTTTCATTAAAAGCAATCCTATAGTACCAAAAAAACCAAACAGAAATCCAATAATAAATCCAAACCTTTCGGTTCGACCTTTTTTACTTGCTATAAATGAGCCTAGTGCTCCAAATCCTACTGCAACTGCTAAAGAAAATAATAAGAATGAAGTCGTCAAGGTTAATTTTGAATTAGTTTGTTATGAAATAGTAATATTAATGTATAAATTAATACTCCTGTTGGACCAAGCATAAATGTAAAAAGCATTGGTAAAATAATAAATATGTGTCTTATACCCTTTTTCTGGCTGTCTTTCAACATCCAACAGCCTACCCAAAAATCAAAAGCTAAATAGTGAAGCCATCCTGCCGCAACTCCACGTGGATTAGCATTTTGAAACATCTCAGTCAAACCAGATAGAGAGGAAAAATCAGCAGAAAAAGCTCCCTCTGAGGTACTTAAAAAAAAGATATAACCAAAAGCAATTACAAGGGGTATCCATGGATAATTGGTGATTTTTTGAGTTGTTTTACTTTTTGGAAAAAATAAAAGTAATGACCAAAAAATTAAGATCCCTATATTATAAATATTAAATATTGTTTCGTAAGCCATAGCTTAATCAAAAATAAAACCATTTTTTTATTCAGCTTAATTATCTTAGGGTTTATTTATGAGGCTATTTAAAAACATCAAAGGAGAGCGAATAGATCCTGTTGAACATACATTAAAAATCCTTAGAGATTACCCTACTGTTAAAATACATATTGGGTCAGATTCCCAAAATATTGGGAAGAAAACAAAATATGCAACGGTTATTGCCTACAGATATGGTAGCAGAGGAGTACACTATATACTTAGTAAAAAAACTGAGTTATTAATAAAAGATATGTGGACGCGTTTATGGAAAGAAGCGGAAATGAGCATTGATATTGCACAGTGGTTAACACATCAAGTAAGTGTTAGGGTAGAGATAGATATGGACTATAACAGCGACGAAAACTTTAAGTCCAGCAAGTTGATTTCTGCTACCAAAGGGTGGGCAAACTCTCTAGGGTACAAAGTCAATGTAAAGCCCAATAATCAAATAGCAACTAAAGCTGCAGATTACCACTGTAAATAAGTTACAATAATTGACGAACTATTTTTTCAACGCCAAACCTTATGACGTCCGTTACAGGAAGTCCTGTTTGTTTTTGCAAATTGACAATATAATTTAAGGAGTCTGATTTTGATAGTTTTGAGGTGTTAAGTGCAATCCCAATTACTTTTGGAGTGCCATAGGTACCACATGCAGAGGCTAATGATTCATTCAGGTCTATAAAATCTTTTAGCTCAGGTATTTTAATCTTTTCAAGGTTTCTCAAGGTAACTTTATCGGCACGGTGACATAAAATCATATCTGTAGGGCAACTTCCCCTAATTAAAGGGAGCGAAGCGGAACTACCAGGGTGTAAAAGCGATCCCTGTCCTTCGATAATTAAAAGAGATTTATCCCTATTATTTAATACAATTTGCTCAACAGCACCACAGGCATGATCTACTTTAATAGCATCTAATGGAATTCCTTGTCCCATCAGAGTAACCCCGATTTGACCTGTAGCAATAAAACCAGTGTTTATATCATTATTTTTTGCCCATTTATAAATTTCAAGACCAGCTGTCATTTTACCGCAAGCCATATCTGTGCCAATCATTAAAACCCTTTTATTGGATAATTCAGCTGCTTTTGCTGAGGCTATTTTTGGACTGATATTCGGAATTCTTACATCCCAAATCCACTGTTTTTTTATATCTTTTATTTTATGATTATAACGGTCTCCAAGGGTATCATGTAGTCCGTTGATGATGGACAGTCCAGCATTCAAAGCTAATTCAATAATTTGTAGCCAATCGCTTGGAATTTTTCCACCTGAGGGTGCAATTCCCAATATCAATACCTCTGCACCTTTTTTGACAACATCATCTAAACTATTATAAATTGGGATATCTCTATCAATTTTGTATTCTCTATTGATGTTACTTCCAGCATTTTCTGAGTCAATTATACCAACGATTGGATTTTCTGAATACCGAATAATCCCCAAGCCCATTTTGCCAAAATCACTATGTAAAAAGCCTTGCATATAAATCGCTACTTTTTGATTCGGTTTAAGCATAATATTGAGGCTTTAGAATTCCGCCGTGCCCTGGGACAAAATCAGGTATTGTTACCCCATTTATCATTTTTACACCTGTTGACGGATCGGGGTTTAGGTTATAATGGGAGTCTAGGTCAATATGATCAATCACTCCGGAAATGGAAGCTGCTGCTGCAATAGCGACAGAAGATTCACTCATACAGCCTATCATAGTCTTAAGTTTATATTGCTTAGCTAATTGAATAATTCTCAAAGCATCAGTTATTCCTCCACATTTCATTAATTTCATATTTACACCATCTATATATTCAGCCCATTTAGCAACGTCTTCAGAATATCGGCACGACTCATCAATATAGATTGGTAAAGGCCTATTATGATATAAATATTTTAAATCTTCTTCCTCACCCTCTTTAATAGGTTGTTCAATGTAATCTACTCCTCGATAAGAAAGCCATTTCATCATGAAAATCGCCTCCGATGTCGACCAGCCTCCATTGGCATCAACACGTATTTTTATACCATATTTTTTAGTACTTTCTAATACTTGAGTAAACATTTCTTGGTCAGCTTCAATACCTTGAGGTGCACCCAACTTTACTTTGAGTGCTTTAATAGTTGAATCCTCAAACATAAGTGGGATTCTTTCTTTAACAACCTCAGGGTGATTGATTCCAATAGTAATAGAGGTTGGAACCGATGGGGGTGGAAAATGCAGAAACTGATGTAAGGGTAAATCCTTATTTTTAGCTTTCCAATCCCAAATTGCCATATCTAAAGCTGCAGTAGCACAAGGAGCTATCCCCATGGCCCTAGCTATTTTATTAATCTCTTGGGTGGTTTTATTTTCTATTCCCTCAGCCATCAAAATATTTAACTGAGATTCAACTTCCTCAACTGAACCTGCGTTTTCATTTTTTCCAGGGGCAGCCTCTCCCCAACCAATAATCCCATCTTTTTCAAAAGAAAGAAATAAGTTATAAGCATCCCCCCTGATACCTCGACTAATGGCAAGGGGAAATCTTTTTTTAAGCAATACCTTGTAAAACTTTAACTGCATGAATTCAAAGTTAGGGTTTAATGAAGAATAATTTAGGATACATGCAAACAAGAATAACAATAAGTATGATTCCGAATCTATTGACCAAGGAATCCTTGATTGATCCTACCCTGTGGTTATTAAAATAATGATGGAAAAGTTTTATAATTACTTAAAACTAATGATTAAAGCTAGCCTTGAGTATTTTTTTAAGATAATCTTTAGGTTAAAAACCTTTATAAGCCCATTGGGTAAAATTACTTAAAATTCATATAACTAGATTATACTAATATTCAAAAAAAGTCTGAACAATCTAATTCCTTCATAGTAATAAAACTGAAATAAATAATGATTGAAACCAGTAATAAGGTGAAAATTTTCAAAAGGTTTTTTAAACAGAAACTAGTTAGACATTTTAATCAGCGCTTTAAATAAATGAATCCTTTAAAAGTGGATTGGCCATTTCCTAAATCTAAAATGTAGAAATATGTTCCTTCGGGAAGATCTCCTCCATTGTTTTTCGGGTAACCTAATCTTTGTTCTCCGCCCCAATCATTTTTATATGGTGCCTCTTGAATAATTACCGTCTCCCAGCGTGAGTAAATTGTGAGTTTATGATTTGGGAATTTTCCTAACCCTCTAATTTCAAGTTTCTCATTCATTCCGTCATTATTTGGAGAAAAAGCATTTGGAATTTCTAGAGGCTGATAATCAAAACTTGTCTCATCAGAGAAGATTAATGGTTCGCACTTATAAGCTATTGAGCTTATTTTAGCCCTAAATTTCAATTTGACTGTTGTCTCATCTGGGTCAATTATCATTAGAGATTTAGTTTTTACTCCTCTGAACAAATCGGACTCTTCTAAATCCACCCACAATGAATTAACCTCAGGATCTAAAATTTGCCATTGAATCGTTATATTATCTTCTGTGTTAACCTCAATATTTATATTCAAATCCTTACCTACAAACACAACCATTAGCTGTAAGGGTTGCTTTGTGATTTCTATCGCTTGTGGTAATTCTAGAAAATCATATTCTGAAGAATTATTCAAATCGTTAGGAGAAAGATACCCTTCAGCTGAAATCACTTTACCAAATTCATCAACTATTACAGGGCTTGTTCCTAATAAACCATCTTTATCAGGATCTAAGAATCCTGCCTCGGAAACATCATAACAACCATCTCCATCGCTATCTAAATCTAATCTATTAACCTTTCCATTTTGATCGAAATCAGCATCTGTTTCCAGAATATCTAGTATTCCATCATTATCATCATCTAAATCTATTTCATCTGTTACCCCATCGTTATCACAATCCATTGGAGAAGTAATATTTAGGGTAATACTATTAAATATAAAATCACAATTCTCATAGGGGTCAGTTTGATCAATTTCTTCCTGTTGATTAGTTACTCCGTCTCCATCTATATCTTGATCACAAAAATCACCAATTCCATCAAGATCAAGGTCTTCCTGGTTGGGGTTAAATATCTCGGGACAATTATCAAAATAGTGATGAAGTCCATCTCCATCAAGATCAATATCGTTCTCCAAATTGGTTAATTGAATAATAATATCTTCTATTTTTTTATAATTTATATCTGAGGTAAACGTATCTACTGATAGAAATAAGTTTGTTTTTATATCCCCATCATATAATATATCATCTATCCCATAAATAGTAATTTCTTGGTCTACGTTCCAATTTTCTGGGGTAAAAGTTATCTTATTTTCTATAACTCCTACCTCAGTAATATCACCTGACGTTGAAAAAAAGGTGACATCTGAACTAGGCTGAACAGTCAGTTTAACTTTAAAATTTACAGTATCCCCAGATTCTGAAGTAGACTTTGTTAATTCGTAATTTGAAATATTAGACCCTTCAGGATTTGTTCCAAGTGGTTTAACGTCACCTGATAAAACCAATCCAGCAAAATCATTGTCTTGATTTTGCAAAATTAAGTTTGCCACAGAGGAGGCATTCAGACTATCATAGTTAATGTCGTTGGATTTTGGATCTCCTGTTATAAAGTTTATGCTTTGATCGCCATCTAAGATAACATCGTCTAAGCCAGTAAGTATAATCAGATTTGATTCGGGTTTATCCCAATTTTGATTTTCAATAATTATTTCGTTTTTAGGTAATTCAATTTCATCCTCGTTTTCGAATAATGAAATAGGAATTGTTACTGATGCATCTTCTATAGGTTTTGAGTTAAGAGAAAATTCAATTTTAACTTGATCGCCAGACTCGCTGGATGTAAAATCATTTTCAATTAGATTTATAAATACCGAAGCGAAATCATTATCTTGATTAATAAAATTTAGTGGGGCTATGTCATATGGATTTAATTGATTGTAATATTGATCACTGGAGATAATTGATGAAATATAAACCTGATAGTTTACAGCACCGTCCGCAATAGGAATTAATTCATCCATTCCAGTTACTGCAACCTCTTGTGGTTGATCCCAATTTAGTGAACTAAATGTAAAGGTTTCACTCACAACCCCTTCATCAATATTGGAACTTGAAAAAACAAGATGTACCTCTGAGATTGGGGGCGCTCCTAGTTGAACAGTAAAATTACCTTTATCCCCATCCTCACTGGTTAGAGGATCAATTAGAGTTAAAATTATTTCAGCGTTATCGTTATCAATATTAACTACATCAACTGACTGATTAGGTTCTGAAATGAAATTGGGGTCAGAGTTTTCCTTCACTCCAACCGAAATTTGAGTTAATTGATCACCATCAATAAATGAATCATCAACCCCTCTAACAATAACTGTTTGAGGAATGTTCCAATTTAGTGGGGTGAAATGTAATTCTTGATATTGTGGATCAACTTTCACCTCAGAAGGATCATTTGAACTTAAGTTTAGGTAGACATCTTGATTAGGCTCAATGTCAAGTCTAACAAAAAAGTTAGCTATATTCTCATCCTCACTCAAGTTATTTGAGATTGAACCAAGGCTGAATCCAGCTTGATCGTTATCTAAATTTCTGAAAATTAAATCTGCAATATCAAATTCATCAAGTGAATCATATACTATATCTGATGAAACAGGGTTTCCCGTCTCTAGAACTAGAAAAATATCTCCATCTATAAGTTCATCGTCAAGCCCAGAAATGGTTATCTGATTATTGAAAGGTTTATTCCAATTTTCATTTAAAATAGTAATTTCAGTTGAGGATAATGAAACCTCGTCTTGATCCCCAGAAATTTGTAAACTAAAATTCACAGACCCACCATCAAGCGGCCTCGAAAGAAGATTAAATTGAACATCAAAACTTTTACCACTTTCGTTTGTGTTTTGGACTCCACCTACTACAATCAACTCAATCCCCGGGCCCTCATTATCTTGATTTGTGAGGTTAACATCATCAATAGTAGTTCCATCCAGATCATCATATTCAGGATCTGTTGAACTTACATTTCCGGTAATAATTTTATAATCTATATTTCCATCCTTAAATGGAATTGGATCAGGAAGTCCTTCTACTGATATAATTTGAGGAATATTCCAATTGGAGGGATTAAAAGTTACTCTTTCAATTGCTAGGCTTCCCTCTGTTAAGTCACTTGAATTTAAAAAAAGTTCAACTATACCTGTGGGCTGTGACATAAGCTCAATAGTAAAAGAAGCTTCATCTCCATTCTCATCCGATAGATTATCGATTGTAATGATTTTAAAATCTGCAGCATTAACATCTTGAACTGTAATAGTTACAGTCTCTCCAGTTATATTTGAAAAACACTTATCTATTGAATTAAATGAAATTTGAGAGGCTAAAACTTGATCTCCGTCTATTAGCCCATCAGTCTTTGGAGTAATAGTGATCTGTTGGTTAATATTCCAATTTACGGGTGTAAAAGTTATAGAAGTAGGAGAAAAAAGTGCTTCAGATATATCTGGGTTAGAGAAGCTAACCGTAACATCTGCTATGGGGGGGCTGTCAAGAGCGATTTGAAAAGTTGTCGGTGAATCAGTTTCAGCAATGGTAATCTCATTGTCAGATAATGTAAATGTTTTAGGGGGTAATATACTTAAGGTAGCCTCATTAGAGCTAATTGGGCTGCATAGAAAAGCTGGGTTAGCAATTTTCGCTCTATATCTAAAACTATCAAAACTAGAATCACTAGGGGTTATTTCTAAATTATTTGAATTTGAATTTTGGTAAATAGAATTATCCGAAATATCTATCCACTCACTCCCATCATAAACTTGCCAAGAGAAGACAGCACTTTGAACATTTGTCTCTGCCAAAATATTCAAAGTTTCACCAATACAAACGCTCTGAGACTGAGGATGAGATGTGATATTTGATAAATCAAGAGGTTGTCCAAATTCTTGAAAATCATAAATGCCGTTATTGTCTCCATCTCTTGGGATGGTGTAACCATCATTACCTGCTACTTGACCAAGACTGTTCACGGAAACTGGAGAAATCGATAAAATACCATCGGGTGGGTTATCCATATCTGAATACCCTGCTTCAATTACATCACTACATCCATCACTATCACTATCTAAATCATATGAATCTGGAACCCCATCGTTATCCGTATCCAAAGAATATTGATGTAATGATAAATTAAATCTAATTAAGGAAACTTCACTTGAATTATTATTTATGTGTTTCAATTTGATATTATCCATGTTTTGACCATAAAAAGCGAAAGGTGTATTTCCGTTTGGACTAGGATTAAACTTAAATCTTATTTCATTTGCTGAATAAAGTTCTATTCCAGATTCATATATGTTATCATAATTAGTATCGATTAATAAAATATTATCAGGGTCTAAAATGGACAAGCTTTGGGTCGCTTGAGAGGTTGACAAAATAAATATTTCATTTACAATAATATCATGAAGAACTTCTGTTGAATGAGTAAACTTGAAATTAACCTTTTCGTTAAAATCAAATTCTAAAGTATTTTCGTAATTAGGTCCTATTTGAACTAGCGATGCAATATCACCATAAACGGTTTGTTCAATAACACTATCATTTCCTGTAGATCCTGTCGTAACGTTAAATGCACCAGTAATTGTTGAAGAATCTGGGAGTGAAATAATAGGATTTGAAAAATCTGAAAGATCTAGATTGTATATCCCTGACGATTCATGTTGGTTAAATATTCCGTCATTATCAATATCGAGATCAATATTATCATTTACTCCATCGCCATCAAAATCATCAGGACAGTTACTCACAACAGCTGGTTCAGAAAAGGCAAATGAAGTTACTCCACCACAGCTTTTTTGAGCCTTTATTTTGTAAGAACCAGGGTTTAAAGGTTGATAAGGATTAGTGTTTACTCCAAGATCAACATACCCACTACCATCATTGTACATCCAAGTAAAACTATCGTAAGCTTCTAATCCAGATCCAAATAATTCAATATTTGGAAGACACTTTTCCCCTGATAGGTTTGGAGCCCTAATCACAGTCTCTGGAGGAGAGATAAAGCCTGAATAGAATCCACCTGAAGTTGCGGCTCCATTTTGATTATAATAAGCACAATATAGCTCACCACTAGATTCAACTGATACATTACCTCTTAAATTTTGAATGATATATGCCTTATAGTCAGCACCATTAATTGACTCTGGTCCGGTTACATTAACTCCTCCTGAAAAACTTGAATCATCCAGTGACATATTTGAATTATTAAAATCTGAAAAGGTTACCGTGGCTGTACTGTTAGTCACAACAGTAACATATCCACCAAAATAAGATGTTCCTATGTATTCTATCAAGGGGATATTATTAACCTCTCCTTGGCTTTGACATGACAATGGTGGGACAAAAAACATCCCTTGGTTAGCCTCGCTTCCAAGTCCTATTCCTTGCCAAGCATAAACATTTTTAGATGAACTAACATATAGCGTTCTATTTGATCCTCCATTACTATATTCATTTCCCTCTATTAAAACATAGTCACCGGCTTTAGCTAAATTGGCAAATACAAGTGATAGATCCCCATCCAGATAAATATCAGTGTCATCTTCGTTTGCAACAATCAAGACATTTTCCCATCCGTTAGATCCATTACCTTTTACAAAAACATACTCCATACCTATTTTATCTGCCCCAACAATTTGATCAATTCCATAATCTCTTCCACCGCCATCGTGAAAACTTCCGTTTGCAGAGCCTGAATTAACAACAATTGGCTTGTCTGAAGTTATTGATACCCCGATTAAACCATCCTGATTAAATACCGAATCTTCAGCTTCTGCCGAGATTAGGTAGCTCTCCCCTTTACTTAAATTTGTTGTCAAGGAAAATGTTCCTGCACCAGAAGGAGTCGTAATGTTTTTTAATATTAATCCTTTTACCAGATTATCAAAAATTATATTTGTATTGTTTTCAGTTGCCATTATCGAAATAAAATTCAAATAATTAGCTCCACTTCCAGTGTCAGGATTTTCACTGGTAAAAGTCCCTGTCCTAAAAGAGGTCCCTAATGCAGATAATCCCTTACTAACTAAAGCTCCTGCCTGAGGGAAATTTCCTCCATTTCGAGAAGATGCTCGAAGACGAACGGCAACATAGATAGGGGAATCAGAGGTTATAATATAACCTTTATCATCCAAAACTCTTCCTCCATAAAAATCACTATTCACTATTGCAAAATTTGTGGAGCCCTCTCCAATATAATGGACATTTGGACTGGTGTTTGAAACAACACCAGAGATATAGCTACTAGGGAGAGAGCCAACTGGTTGAATACTATAACTCACATCAACATTAGAAGGAGTAGATATATAAATGTATTGATCTCTAGGATATGCATTTGAATTCGTCGCAGGATGAGCCGCTATCGGGGGAATGTAATGAACTTTACTAAGCTGTGCTTTAATTGAATGAAAATTGAGTAAGACTAAAAAAAGTGTAAAAGTTCTTAACTGAATTACATTCATAATAAAATTTATTATTTACTATTGAAGCTATTAAAGATAGAACGTAAAGTTATTTATTAAAATAACATTTCAAAATATAATCAAGTGATCTGTCCTATTTTAATTCATATGTCAAATTATTAATATATTTAATGTTTGTGAAAATACAGTTAAAATCTATTGTTTGCTACTTATTTTGTCTCCATTTAATTCAAGTTAATGGGCAACAAGAAGTTATTTTTTCTCAATATATGTTTAACCACCAAAGTCTTAATCCTGGTTATGCTGGATCTAAGGAATACACTAATTTCACAATTCTTCACCGAAGTCAATGGTTAAATTTTGATGGTGCTCCAGAATCACAAGCTTTTACCTTTAACCACAAAATGACTTCAAAAAATATTGGTTTTGGATTGAGCGGAGTAAATGATAAAATAGGTCCAATGACTAGTTCAAGAGTAGCACTAGACCTAGCATATCACTTAGCTTTAGAAAAAGCTTTTTTGTCAATTGGAATCAAGTTAGGTGTTGTCAATTATAATTTTGATCAGTCAATTATTCGCACCACAGATGTTGGTGATAATTCATTTATTTTTGAGGGGGAGGGAGAGTTCAAGTCTAATATTGGATTTGGAATGTATTACCATAGACCAAAATGGTATGCAGGACTTTCAATTCCCTGGTTTATTGAAAATGAAAGTTTTAACATACAAAGACATTATTATGGTATATTTGGAGGCATAGTGAATTTATCAGAAGGGTTGAAATTAAAGCCCAGTATACTAATAAAATATACAGCTGGAGCTCCTTTTGGATATGATTTAAGTACAATTATGTTATTCAAAAACACTTTTTGGATCGGACCACAACTAAGGTCTACTTTTACAGGTGTACTACCTCGATCAAAATTTGGAGGTGGTTTCGGAATAATCTCAGGAATTCATTTGAATAAAACGGTTTCATTGGGCTATTCCTTCAATACCTCATCCCTTGGTAAATATATCAATGTAAACCACTCGACTCATGAATTAATGATGCGATTTGATTTGATCCCTACGATTAAAAATATTCTTCGTTCACCCAGAATATTCTAATGATGAAAAAAGGTTTTTTATTTTTAGGGCTATTTGTTTTTTGTGGAATGTTTGGTCAAAGCAATTTACAGATTAATCGAACAATTGAATGGGCCAACTATTATTTTATAAATGAAAATTATAAAACCGCAATCGCAAAATATTTAAGCCTTAATGATAACATCCCTCAAGATGCTAGACGTAATTTTGCCAAGTCTTATGCTATGATTGGGAATTTAAAAAAAGCCGAAAAGACCCTTCGACCTATAGTCGATTCAAATGAAGCATTAGTTCTTGACTATTATCACTTTGCAAGCTATATAACTGAAAATGAAAGTTTGAAAAATGAATATAGACAGAAAGCTCTTAGATTACCAATAGCAGATATGATCTTTGAACCATATATGGATATGGAAAGTCCCTATAAATTAATAAATCTAAATATTAATACAACAGAATCTGAATTTGGAGCATATTTACTTGAAAATAAAGATGAAACGCGACTTATTTACGCCAAAAAACAATCTGAAAAATACAATCAAGGATTAAAAAAAAGAATAAAATCTAATTCTGATATTTATAACCTCTACCATGCAAAATTTAATTACAGGGATATTAAAGTTGACGAAGAAACTCCTTTTCCTGAAGGGATAAATTCTGTTTTCCAAGATGGACCAGCCAGTTGGGATGAATTAAACAATCAATTTTATTTTACAAGAAGTTCTGGAAATTACGAAAAAGAAGAACTTATTCAACTAGACTTATACTCGATGAATTATAGTGAAATCGGTGAAAAAACTGCAAGTCCTCTATCCATAAATTTGAATGGCTACTCAACTTTACATCCTGCCGTAAGTTCAAATAATAGAAGATTGTATTTTTCAAGTGATAGGCCAGGAGGTTATGGAGGAATGGATTTGTATTATGCTGCCATTTTACCAAATAACAGCTTAGGAGTACCTGTTAATTTAGGGCCAGACATTAATACCCCAGCAGACGAAATTTTCCCGTTTGTTTATGATGAAAAGTTTCTTTTTTACAGCGCCAAAAGTAATGCAGGTAAAATGAATCTAAAACTTGCGATTAATTCTGTTGATATTCGATGGCATGTTAGAAATTTACCAAATCCTTTTAATGGTAATAATGATGATTTTTCTTTCCATCTAAATAATGGATTGGACTATGGTTTTCTAAGTTCTAACCGCCCAAATGGAAAAGGAGATGATGATTTGTATGTATTTCGTTTTACTCCCAAAATTGAGGGTTTACCAGATAAATATACTTATAGCCCCACGGACACCTTAATCGTTAGTACAAATGGTGTTTTGGTTAATGATGAGAAACAACTTTTTGCAAATGACCCATTAACTGCTTTATTTCAGAAGAAAATTGAATTGAATCAAAACGTAAAACATGGAAAAATTAAACTTAATTCTAATGGATCATTTTTATATAAAAATAATACTCCACTAAAAGAAATTGATTCATTTTCTTATGTTATTAATAGTAAATATGGAAAGTCAAACCCTGTAAAAGTTATTCTTGACAGATCTACCATTTCTTTAGATAAACTTCCTGAAAATTTACAACAAACCTTCCTCCCTATATACTACAATTATAACGACTCAGATCTGCTATTAAATTATAAAAATCGTGTAGATGCTGTTGCTTTAGCAATGGTTCAAAACCCGCAATTAGTTGTCGAGGTTAGTTCCTATTCTGATTGTAGAGGAAAAAGAAAATATAATCTAGAGTTGTCAGAACAGAGAAACCAGACAATTATAAATTACGTTAAAAATGCTATTGAGAAGCCTGAAAGAGTTTTTGGTAAAGGATACGGAGAAGATCGTATTGAAGGAAATGATACAAAAGATTATTTAATTTTAGGGGGTACTTTTGAATCATTAAAGCTCGCTGAAAAAAGGAAAAAAGAGTTTATATCTAATGGAAATAATGCAGAAATAAAAGTAAATATTGATGGTTTATATCAAATAATAATGGGTCAAGCTAATACAGCTTTTGAGGCAAAAAAAATATATAATAAGCTAAAAAATGAAGGCATTGAAACTTGGGTAAGTCGATGTGAATGTTGTAATTTAACTGAGGATCAGCATAAGCTTAACAGAAAAACTGAGTTTAAAATTATTCGATATTAAAAGATGGATTTGTCTTTTTTATTTAATAATTTTATGAGATAATTAACCATATGAAATTTGCAAATAAATTTTTTATATTATCATTGATATTACTATTTACTTATTGCAGTAAAAGCGATTCAAATGAGGATTCATCTTCAAATTCACAAGAAAGTTCCGAATCAACTACAGATAATAATTCAAATGTTGTTGATGAAGGGGTCCCTGAAGTTTTTAAAAAAATATATGCAGCATCTCGAGTTTATTTGGATGGAAATAATGTAGTTATAGAAGTTGATGGTGCTCCTGACCATAAAAGTCCCTATTACTCGAAAAGTCATCAATTATATGAGCCTTACAGCGGAAGTAATACCAACTTTAACCAAAATCCAAATTCAATTAAAACATTTGATTTCAAATTTAAAATTCCCCTCAATCCTAAAGAAGCGTCTAATAAAGTCTCAACTCAATTGGGTTCAATAGGAGTATCTCTTAATGGTGTAGCTTTTTACAATCAATATGCAGGCCCCAATAATCAGCCTTTAACAAATGAAATTAATTCATTTGACCAATATGCAGGTCATCCCCAAAATCAAGGTGTTTATCATTATCACCTCGAACCAACTTACCTAACCTCAAATAAAGGTCAAGATGCACTATTAGGATTTTTATTAGATGGATTTCCAGTTTATGGTCCATATGAAAATGACGTAAAAATTACAAATGAAAATCTTGACGAATACCATGGCCATAGCCATATTACAGCTGATTATCCAAATGGTATTTATCATTATCATATTACTGACACTGACCCCTACATAAATGGAAATGGATATTATGGTTCCCCTGGAACAGTATCTCAATAGGTGCTATGCCCTTTTACTGCTATTTTTTTTTGGTTGCATAGATTTAGATTCAAAAGAAGTAATGTCTTTTAATGTCCAAATCTTAAATTTCCATTCAAAAAATGGGATCTTTTTCAAAAATAAAACTCCGTTTACAGGTAGGGTATTTAAACTACACGAAAATGGTCTAGATACTGTTTATATAAGATCATATTTAAAAGGAATCAAGAATGGTCAATTTGTAAGATTTTATACAAAAAATAGAATATTTGAAAAAAGAAATTATATAAACGGGAAAAAAGAGGGTATTCATATTGGATATTGGGAAGATGGTAGCTTGGCGTTTGAATATAATTTAAAAAATGATGAATATAATGGAAGTCTAAAAGAATGGAATCGAAAAGGGCAAATTATAAAATCTTTTAATTATGTCAATGGATATGAAAACGGAAGTCAAAAATTGTGGTTTAATAATGGAGAAGTAAAATCAAATTACGTGATTAAAAATAATCGTCGTTATGGATTGTTAGGAACTAAAAATTGTATTAATGTATCAGACAGTATTCAATAGTATAATTTTGCTAACCTTTTTTTGTAACTGTAATAATCAACCTGGCTACTTACCATATTATAACACCCCAGATTTCTCACCATATTTTCTTAAAAGGTCCAATGAAATCAAAAGTATAATTTCCCATAAAATTGGAAACTTTGAGGCGAAAAGTCATCAAATAAATAATTTTTCTAATGAGGATTTAAAAGGTAAAGTTCATATTGCGAATTTTATGTTTACAAGCTGCACAAGCATATGCCCAATCATGACTAATAATTTAAAAATAGTTTCAGAAGCCTTTAAAAATCATCCTGAATTTTTAATGATATCCTTCTCTGTAACGCCATGGATAGATTCAATACCAAAACTTCAGTCGTTTGCAAAAAGTTACGGTATAACGGCTAAAAACTGGCACCTACTGACTGGTAAAAAAAGTGAAATTTATAAACTTGCAAGAAAATCCTATTTTGCTGAAAAAAATTTGGGCTTCACAAAGGATAGTAGCGAATTTCTCCATACCGAACACGTAGTTTTAGTTGATAAAAAATTACGTTTAAGGGGGATCTACAATGCTACCCTAAAACTTGAAATGAAACAGCTTAAAGAGGATATTGCTTTACTGATTAAAAATAAAAAACCCTCTACATTAGAACATGAGAAGGTTTTTTAAACTGGTTTATGGTTAATTGTTAAATCAAAGTAAGATAAAATAAACATCATTTCAAAATACTTGACCTAATTTTTGAATATTTTTTTTGAGCTTCATTAATAACTTGATCAGACGACATACCCTTAACGTTCTTTTTGTCAGGATCCATTTGTAAATGGCCTGCAAAACCATCAGGTCGGATGATAATACCTGTATTAAAATTTCTCATGCTCCAATAAAACATCTCATACATTACAGGAAAAAGATCAATACCTTTATCGGTAAGAAAATATCTTTTTACCTTCTGGTCCTTCAAGTCTGGAACAGAGTCAATAATTTCATATGATTTTAAAAGCTCAAGTCTACTAGTTAATACGCTTGTAGAAATTCTTTCAGGAGAACCGAGAAAATCGCCAAAAGTTTTTTTTCCGTTAAACATATCTCTAACGATGATTATGGACCATTTGTCTCCCAAAACATCCAATAATTTAACTATAGGGCAACCTGATCTATTATTTCTGATAATTAAACTTTTATAATTAAAAAATTAATATTAAATTTAACAACCACTTTAATTCATTTTAAATTGGTTTATGGTTAATATTATTCCTCAGGACGCCAGTTCTGAGGAATTTTTTATGTACTAAAATTTAATATATCAAAAATAACAAAAAATACTTTATAGCTCATAGAGCTTCGACTTATCAAACTAACATCAAACACATTGGTAATGTTTTTTTGTTGTATATGTCCCATTTAAACTAGACTTTCAATATTTTAAGTTCTGCATGTAGTAATTTATTTAGAACTATATAGCCTTGTTTATTTAAGTGAAGTCCGTCTTGAAGAAAATATTTTTTATCAATATTTCCGTTGGTCATTAGTTCCTCGAATAAATCAACTTGATTTAAATAAGTAATATTACAAGAAAACTCTCGCATCCTATGATTAATTTGTTTAATAACTTCCAAATCTTTTTGACGCTCAAAAGAGGGCTTGATTCCAATATTTATGATTTTACTTTCAGGAAATTTTTCGTGAATCCTAAAAATTAGAGCCCTAATCATTTCAACAATTTTATTAGCATTATAATTCAAGCTAAGATCATTACCCCCTAGGTATAGGACAATTATTTTTGGACATTTAAAGCGGAATAAAGTCTCAAAATATTTTTCTAATGATTCTATAAATGCTCCTCCAAACCCTAAATTTAAAACATTATGTTTGGGGAAATTCTCCTCAAGGTTTTTCCAAAGTCTTATAGTTGAACTTCCATAAAAAACTATCATATTCGAGGTGTCTTCTTTTTGGTCAATTTTCTTTTTTAAATCCCTAATCTCTCTTTTAAAATTATTATCCTCTAGGATCAAATCTTTAACCCAAACAGCATACTGCTCATTTATCCTTTTTACAATTCTAGGAAAATATTTATAATTTTCATCCAAAATAGTAAAATCGCTCATTCGAAAAGGTTTCTTAATTTGACACTTGTAGGTCACCTGTGAAGCAAGTTTGTCAAAATTAGCCAGTACCAATGGAACAATTAAAGGCTGAGGAATCATTCGACAGGCAAGTTTGAAAATGCCATGTCGAAAAGAGCCAGGAGAGTCTTCAGTGGTATAAGAATAGCCCTCTGGGCTAAACACCAAGCCAGATCCTCCTCTCAAAGTTTCTATAGCTTGCGGATAAAACTGTTTGTTGATAGCTCTGATCTCTTTTTTTTTTAAATTACTCGGAGTGAAGTTTTTAGCATAAACTCTAATAAATCCTAGACGATCATAATAAGCCTTGTGGTTGATTTCAGAATCCAGTGAAAACCTTGCGACACGATTTCCCGTTTGGTTATAGTATTTATTCAAAATAAGGCTAGTGACAAAATGACTGTCTAAAGTAATTTGGAATTCGTCTGCTACGGTATAGGCTGGATGATTATCCAGGTGGTTGTAAATAAAAATACAATTGTTACTATATGGTAGATTTTCAGAGCCTAGGATTTGAAAATTAACATGAGAAAATGCCTCTTTGGTTAATTTTGAACTCAAAAGGCGAACCCCTTCTTTATTTAGATTATTATGAGCTGTGGAGACTTGATTATATATCTTTTTTAAAGCCTCTAAAAAAATTTGGTCATCAACCTCCAAAAGATGAAATTTTAATTCAAATTCTTACAAATTTAGTAATGCCATCAAAGAAATGGTCAATAGTGTATAATTGATCGCTAGAAAAAATTGGATCCATAAAATTTATCACTGATTAATAATGAATATCTAATTTTTAAAGCCTTAATAAAGAAATAAATAAAATCAACTGAATTGATGATATGGATATGTAACCTAAAGATAGATCAAATTTAAAACTAACATTTTAGATTGTTTTTAATAAACTATTGAGTAATAATCGTAGATCATTAATTGATAGCAATTGATTGTATTGAAAAATAATTTCAAAATCAGGATTTAAAATACAAATTGAGGGATAGGCGGCCTCGCCATTAGGCATAGTAAATTTCTCAACCAGTTCATGAATGCCAGTATTGTTTCCAGTGGGTCGAAACTTATAAGTTTGTCCATTATAAGTAATATCGCTTTTTTCTTCTGCATTTAATTCTACAAACCAAAAATTTTGATTCAATAGTGCAGCTATTTCCTTGTCTTTAAACGTAGTATTTTTCATAGCTTGACAATATTTACACCAGTCTGTATGAATAAAGACCACTACAAAACGGTTCTGAGTTTTTTGTAAACCAGCCAATTGTTCGAACGATTGAGAAATAATTTGTGAAAAAACAGTTAAAGGGAATAGGATTCCCACAATAAGAAAGATCAAAAATAGTTTCGGATTTTTCATATTCCAGTTTTTAGGGTGTATCTAATTCCAATAAATCCTCTAATTCCCTGATTTGCTGCATAGACATAAGACGGATCAAAGGTAAGTGCATAGGGATTTTCAGCAGTAGGAATGACTTGCCCGTCATTTCCAAAAACTACATTTTGATCAAATGGATCATAGGGTCTTGCAATACTACTAGGATCAGGCGTAAAGTCGAGTAAATTTTTAATGCCGCCATATATCTCCCATTGATTTGAAAAGGTTTTGGTAAGTTGTATATTTTGAATACTCCACTTAGGAGAATATTTGGGTCTTGGGTCTAACTTACCCAATAAAGGCAATCGCATTGGACCATATAAATTTCCAGTATAGTCTATTGCTAGTCCTATTGAGGTTAATTCATAAGATATACCCCAAGTGCTCTGAAATGATTCAGTAAGCAGTTGCCTAAAACGTTCACCGTTTTCATTTACGGAAACATCCATTAAGGTTGCTCCAGCTAGAATTTTTAATCCACTTATCCATAACATATCAAGATTTAAAGAAATCCCCTTAGATATTGAATACTCTTCTAAATTTCCATAAATGATCTTGTTGGGATCAGTGTCGTAGTCGGGGAGAATTCTATTGTTAAAATAGGTATAAAAAATACTGCTATCTATTCCAAGAAAGAATCCATTGGTAAAATAATTTTTCTTTACAAAGTTTAGATTAACATTCCACGACTTTTCGGGGTTTAGTTCGCCCTCAAATTCTACAGAACGTGCTCCCGTAAGTGCAGCATGATCTTCAGTAAATATATTGACCACGCGAAAGCCATTACCAGCACTAATTCGAAAGATATTTTTCTTATCCGATGAATTCCATTTATAGTTTAATCTTGGTGTTAAAATATTTCCATGGATACTGTTGTTATCATATCGTAAACCTAGCAGTATTTTGTTTAGCTCATTAATTTTTATTTCATTTTGGATAAAAATTCCTGGAAGGTGAATCTCATTGGGCTGATTTCTTCCAATAGTAGCGGGGGTATTATCGTCATATAATGTATATCGATATGCAATACCTAGGAGTAGATCACTACTTCTAAAATTTTTATTCAAGGTTATTTGGGCAAAACCGATGTGTTGGGTAGCATTGTAAATGGTAGTTCCATAAGCCGAGTTTTGATAGTGCCCATTAGCGCTAAATTGGAGCTTAACGATTTCCTTAAAAGGTAATTGGTAACTACCTGTAGTTTCCCATCGGTTGGTGAAAATGCTTTCTCCATAGACTTCATCTCCTCCTCTATATTTCTTTTCCCAATTCATCGCTCCTCCCCAACGGTCCTCATAAACATATCTTCCAGCTATGGAGAATAAGCGATTGTCCTTGCGATTAAAGTTCAATTTGTTAAAGATCGAAACTCTGTGTTGAAGAGTAAGATCCGTAAAGCCATCATTATTATTATCTATTGGGTTTTGATAATTAAAATAATTAACCCCAAAAAGGGATTGAACCTTTTCACCATAATCAAATTTTACACCTAAATCATAATTTAATTCTCCCCAATCCGATGAAAAAACATCAGATATGAACAAGGGAGCACGAGATATTTTTTTGGTAATGATATTAATAAGCCCTCCAAGGGCTTCAGACCCATAAAGGGTAGATGCAGGTCCTTTTACTATTTCAATCCGCTCAATCAATGATTGGGGAATTCCCGTCAATCCATATACAGTCGAAAGCCCACTCACAATGGGCATTCCGTCAATTAGGACCATAGTATAAGGTCCATCTAGGCCATTTATATGAATGTCTCCGGTATTGCAAATATTACAATTTAATTGTGGCCGAACCCCATTGATGTTTTGAAGTGATTCAAAAACAGAGGGGGAAGGATTTGCTTTAAAAAAATTAAATCCATAAACCTTGACGGGAACTGGGCTTTCTTGCTTGGAGACTTCTTTCATCGTTCCCGAAATGACTACTTCTTCCAAAGAAGAAGTATTTTCAACAAGTTGAAAATTACTAACTACATTTAAGGTTTTTAATAGAGATAGCTTAGATGATATGGTCACAAAACCAATGGATGAGATAAATACTGTATAGGTTCCAAGGGGAATGTCTTGAATTATGAACTGACCATTGACATCTGTGGATGTGCCCAGTGTAGTTCCTTTTAAAAATATATTGACAAATGGTACGGGACTATCTTGATAAGTTACCTTACCAGATAGTGTTGCCATTTGGGAATAACTAAGATGGTAAATAAAGCTGATAACAAAAATTAGGATTCTTCTATTTTTTTGTTTTATGGAAAATTGAAAAGGGTCCACTGAAAATGTTTATATTGCAAAAGTATTAAGTTAGTCTTAACTAACAAATTAGTTTATACTATATTTTATTTTAGAGATGACTCATAATGTTTATTATTATATTTGCGGATGCACTCATTGGTAGAAGAAAATTATTTAAAAGCGTTGTTTGCTCTTTCAAAAGACAAAGGGTCAGTAAGCGTGAATGATCTTTCTAAACATTTAAATATAAAAATGCCTACAGTTACTAATATGATGAAAAAAATGGCATTCAAAAAATTAGTGCATTACGAAAGTTACAAACCATTAATACTTACTAAAAAAGGTAAAAAAGAAGCTGCCTTAATAATTCGTAAGCATCGTCTTACGGAAATGTATTTAGTAGAAAAAATGGGGTTTGGCTGGGAGGAAGTTCACAATATTGCTGAACAAATTGAGCATATCAAATCTCCAAAATTATTTGCCAAAATGGCTGAATTATTAGATTATCCAAAGTTTGATCCACACGGCACACCAATTCCAGATATAAATGGGGAAATGGAATGGAAGGCCTATAGTAAACTTAGTGAGTGCAAACCAGGGGATATGGTAAAAATGGCTGCAGTAATCAATACTACTGATGAGTTTCTAAAGTTTTTAAACAGGAGAGAAATACACCTGGGATTAAAAATAAAAATCAAGTCTGTGGAACCTTTTGACAATACAATGGTTGTGAAATACAAAAACCATTTGGAAGAAACCTTAAGCAATACAGTTTGCAAAAGGCTTTTGGTAGAGAGATTTTAAATTATAAAAATTGAACCTAAACTTAATAAATGCAAAGGCGGTCGTCAGCCTTGACAAAATAAGACTTATAGTTTTTAGCCTTGGGATCAATACAACCGCAAAGATTTAGTATTTCGATATTTTTAAAATCAATTGGATGACTCTCTGCCTGTAAAGCAATATAACCATCGATTAACACCTCCCCCTCCTTTGCAATCCAATAATCTTTACTTTCAACTCCTCGGGAGAACCAATCCTGGTCACCCATTCTAGGATTAGTAAAGCCCCCTCCAATTTGGGGTAATTGATATTTTAAAACAGTATCATTTTCAATTAAGTGCGTAATGCTTTCTCCCCCTAAAACAATTACTTCACCTCTAACCCACTGATCGCCATGATATGTAGCAGAAGTTGATTTTATGCAGTGTCGATAATTTATCTTTCCATCAATTTCGACTGCCGTACCCGGAGTGCACAAGTTTCCTGTAGTCCGCATTTCTTTTCCAAGACCCCCCAATAATTGAATTTCAATAGAAACCGGAAAAAACTGACCAAAATCATTGCTTCGTGCAGATTGGGAATGTAACATTATACCACTATTCCTAATGTTCCAGGGCTCACCTCCACTAACTTGATCACCTAAAAATCGGTAATCAAATCGCAATTTATAATAGGAAAATGGTTTGTTGTAATAAATATGCGCGTAACTATCATCAAAAGTATTATAATCATCGTAAGAAATTCGGATCATACTGTCTTGAACCCGAAAAGTGTTGTTCAGGTTAAAATTTATTTCATGATTAGCAAACTTAATCTCCCAATCTGACAAATCTTTTCCATTGAATAAAGGTTGCCATATTTCTTGATTGGGCCTTTGTTCTTTGCAAGAATTAATGAAGAATATTAAACTAACCAAAAAGAGTGATTTTTTCATTATTAATGTTTTTCAAATTAAATACTCTTGTTCTTAATTTTGTTATAATGTTAATATAGCAGATGTAAAATAAGATCTCATCAAAAAAAGGGAATAAATTTTTAGGAATCTTAAAAATTATACAGTTAGTATGAGATACCCCAATTGCAAGTGTAATTTAACGTTATTTTTGTTGATGGATGTTTCCATTAGGAAATTAACTATTTGTTTTTGTTAAGACCCCGCTTCATTTTAGATTCGGGGTTTTTTAACCATTATTATGCACTGTTCATTAGCAGATAAAATTATTTTAATACCCAGTTTTAAATCTTTTCCTTCATATAATCCATTTATATGCTTTTGATTGGATTCAATGCTATAAATAGCATCGTGATCTAATGTAAACCATTCTGGAAATTGATTGATTCTAGGATAATCAACCGGAAGATTTAGGATTGTTTTATATCTTTTTTGATCAAACATCAATTGCCCTTCCCAATCATCTTCCGCTGTAATGACAAAACATCTCTTGTCGTTAGTTGAGATTGCACCTATTTTCACAGTAGGTTGCCAAGGTTCCAAATGTGCACCTTGAGTTTTCCAAAGCCCATACATCAAAGCTGTCCTTGCAAAATTCCCATCTCCATGCCAACCTTCAATAATACCAGAGTTTTTTTGCATTCCAAAAAGTACTTGAATCTCAGAATCAATCCAAGCTTTAAGCTCAGAATCCTGCCTCCTATTATATAAATTAATCCCGCTTTCAATAGCATCAGCGTAACCGTCTTGGCTACCCAACGGCCCAAGCTGATTTTTTGGCTCCCACTCAAAATTACGATAGCTATTGTTCAAACTTTTAAAAGGTTTTAAAACTGCCTTTATGTATTCCGATTTTTTATCTGTCATCCATACTGTATAAAAAGCATTCAACGTATAACCCCATGTATCGGCAATTCTATTATCTATTACTTGATTGGCTTTTAAATTAATAGAATTATAAAAAAATCCATCCTGGTTACGTCCAAAAGTTAAAATTTTGTCTAACAAGCGATAAAGGTGAGGTTGATATTCATATTTTTTTTCGTGAGAAAGAAGATGAAGAGTAATATAAAGCTCACTAAGACCTCCAATGATCTCACAACCATGATCCCTGAGTTTAAGGTATTCAACATTTGATAGATCAATCTCTAATAAATAATGATCTGCAATTTTAATCGCCCAGTCTAGATATTTTTGATCATTAGTCATCCAATACACTCTTGAAAGTGTCTGTAGCATTTCCCCATTAATTTCTTCAACGTAAGAGGTTTTTGTGTAATATGTGTCCAAAGAATCAAAGTCACTAATATGAATATATAAATCGTCTAAAATCTCAATCATTCTCTCTTGCCATGGAGATGGCCCTATAAATTCATTTAAAGGCATTAAGCCATCTTTGATATATTCAGAGGCTCCAAAGATTATATTTCCTAAATCTAAAATTTCGTTTTCGAAGGTTTTTTTAGTAAATGAATAAACATCTGGTAGAGAACCTATTCGTGATGTTAATTTTTTCTCATTATTTAGCATATCAAGTAACACCCCATTATATAAATCTTTATCTAACAGATAGGCCGTCAAAACCATAAAAGGGTAATTATCTGCAGCTGAATTTGCTGGTTCCCAAAGATCAATTTTCTTATTTAAGTTGGTTGGAATTAGTCCACTTTCTGAGTCACTCATTTCTAACCATGCATTAGTAAAACTCAAAGATCTCTTAAAACTTTCCTGAGCTAAATTTCCATTTATAACTGCTTTTTCTACTAAAGAATTATCTATAAAATTAGAGTTTTTACAACCTAAAATAAAAATTATAAAAATATATATTAAACAATTGCTTTTCATAGCTTTATAATATTTATAGTAAACCTTTACTTAATATATAATTTGGTAATTCTGCTATTGAGTTAATAAGATGGTCGGATCTAATAGAAGAAGTTTTGTAAATAGAAGATCTGAACTTACCAGTTTTAACCAAAAAAGATGTATACCCCATATTTTGAGCGCCTTGGATATCATTAATCAAATCATCACCGACCATAGCAATTTCATCTACGTTACAGTCAAAATTCTGGGTCGCTAATTCAAAAAAAGTTTTTTGAGGTTTCCCGACAATTATAGCATTTGTATGCGTCGAATATTCAAGTCCAGCAATAAAAGCCCCACTGTCAATTATCAAGCCTTTTTTACTTTGGAAATAAGTCCCCTTATGTAATGCAATCAGTTTTGCCCCCTCTAAAATCAAATTCATCAAATCGTTCATCAAATTATAGTTCCAATTTGGGCCAATATCTCCAATGACTATTGCTTCAGGTTTAGGATTAGAGGTGTTAAACTGTTGATAATCAAATTTTGCAATCTCTTGTAATACAAGTTTACAAGATTTTATCCTTAACCTATTTAAAAGTAAAGTCCCTGCATAGTTTGCGCTTATTAAATCATCTTCTTTTAAAAGCAAACCAATTTTATTCATCTTTTCAACTAATTTTTTTCTAGGTAACGTAGTATTATTAGTAACAAACTTGTAGGGAATTTTATTTTGTTTTAACCACTCAATAGTTATATCAACTCCTGGGATTATTTGATTATCCACATAAAAGACCCCATCTAGGTCAAATAAAAAAGCTTTGATCATATATAAACTATTACATTTATCTAAAGTTAAAAATTAAATTAGCCCATTATTCAAACTTGTAGCAAGAGATTATTTAATCAAGTGTTGAAGGGTTAAAACCTGACCCTTATCTAATAGTAAAGTTTCAAGATCATTATAATCTATATCTTGAATAGCACTATTTTCATCTATTGCAATACAAGCTGCAACTGCTGCCGACTGGCCCAAAATCATAAACACCGGTTCCATTCTAATAGATCCAAAAGCAATGTGGCTACTAGACAAGCAAACGGGAACCAGTAAATTAGAACATTCATTTTTTTGGGGGGTAAGTGAACCATAGGAAATTGAATAGGGAGCCGGAGGTTTTACCCCAATGTCTCCTTCATTCTGAACAAACCCATCTGGAGTTATATAACGTTGGACATTATGAGAGTCCATTGCATAGGACCCCATTCCTACAGGTTTTGGAACTTCTCTTTTTAGAAGCACATCTTGCTCGGTAGTAATGTAAGCACCTATCATTCTCCGCGCTTCACGAACATAAATTTGATGGGGCCAATTTTCATTATCTGTAAATTCATCTTTGGCCAACCCCCATTGGGAAAGTTTCTCTCTAATATCCGAGGGCACTCTGGTATCATTGGCAACGAAATATAAAAGTCCCATCTGATAGTTCTTATGTTCTTCAATGATGGCTTTACGCTTTAGGTAACTTGCATCAGGATAATCATAATTCATCCCAATATTGTCTGAACTGAATGGACCATGATTATTTGTATCGGTTTTATAATTAGGAACCGGATCAAATTTTGTGAAAAAGTCTTTCCTGCCTGTGAGCATTGATCTCAGTAACAATTCATATTCCGAAGGATCATAATTTTTAGGCTTTGGAAATGGCTTTCTGTTTTCATAATTGTTTGTCAAGCAAAGTCTAAAACAATAGGCTTGAATTTTATTATCGCCAGTACCATATTCTCCTGGAGGCTCTGGGGAAATTTTGGGGAGAAGTCCACTAGTCGAATCACCTGGGGTTTTATATGGAGATATATTTTCCCAAAACCAGTGTTGATGGTGCAAAACCCCGGTTTGAACTCCATTCCATTTTTCATCATAGGTTTTTGTACTCTCTCGGCCTACGTGATAACTTACTCCCGAACTAGCCATCAGATCTCCTTCATAGGTAGCATCAATAAAAACTTTTCCTTTGAAGACTTTTCCTGAGAGAGTTGTTAATGAAACTATTTTACCATTACTTTTTTGGATCCCCGATGAGCGATTAAGCCATTCATCTCTAAATGTTTTAATCTTAAATTCTTTAATGTAATCCTCAAAAACTCTTTTGGCTACATGGGGTTCAAATATCCACATAGTTCTTTTGGAACCGTCTATTGCTTTTGTACCCTGACCTCTACCTCCATAATCCTCTCTCTTTTGCCATATCCATGATTCATCCTTATTATAGTATTGCCATATCCGATGGTAAAAATTCCTTGAAAGACCTCCAATAGCCTCTTTTTTCCCAGTATCTGTCCAACCTAAACCTCCTGAGGTAAGCCCTCCCAAATGAAGGTCGGGAGAAACTAAAATCACTGATTTCCCAGATTGAGTAACCTCTACAGCAGCAATTACAGCAGCAGAAGTGCCACCATAGACAACAACATCGGCCTCATATGAATTGTTGTTATGATTAGCAGGATTACAGCTTAGTAGTATTGAAATTAAAAAACTTAAATATAATATTACTGGTTTCATCATGTTAAATAATCATGAAAAAGGATTTTATTTTTATATAGTATAACACAATTTAAGAAATCTATAATTACTTTTTTTCAAAATAGATTTTAAGTCCTAAAATTTATTTAATTACTAAAGAATAGTTATTTTAAAAAATTTAATTTTAAGTAAAAATGAGCTTTTTTTGGTCATTTTTGACTTTTTTTTCATGTTTTTTGACGTTTTTTGACGTTTTTTGACTTTTTTTTATTTTTCAATAATTTAAAATTATCCCCCTTTTTAATCAAATTTGCTTAAATTAGTTTTAGAATATATGGGTAAGAAAATAATTAAATGTAGTCAGTGTAATGAAGAATTTGAAACTGGTTTCGAATACAGGATGCACTGGGAAACTCATCTAGATGATTACTTAAATAAATTTAAAAAGAAAAACCCCAATAGCAGAAGGTAATTTAATTATCTTTTTCTTTTATTAAAATCAGTCCCTCTATCAATCATTCTAAGTTTACTGCCCTACTAAAAAAAATTAAGACTGTTTTTTTGGGTAAGTATTCATAATTAAATCCAAACAAATAATCGCTTTAATTACTAATTATTAAAATTTCCTAAAAAGATGTATATAAGTAATGTCATTACTAAAAGAAATGAGGAAAAGACCTTAGTATGCTTCCAACCATTCATTTCAACAATTTGTAAATCTTTGATTTTGAATTCTCTTTCATTCGGAAAATAGTAAGAAATAAAAATCATTATAGCCATATTTAAAATAAATTCAATACCCCAAATGTGAACAAAATGAAGGTTTACATTTAATATAAAGCTACAAACAATGTAAAATAGCAAACCAATAAAAAGAGCGGATTTTGCAGCAAGAGCAGAAATGCTAGGAATGAAAAACCCAGCTAAAATAATCGATGCAATAGGGATGAAGAAAATACCATTAAGTTGTTGAAGTAATTGATACAACCCATCTGGAGCATTTCCAACCATAGGTGCAGCGCAAATAGCAAAAAAAGCCAAAAAAGCAGATGTAATTTTACCAGTTTTCACCAGATGAGCATCATTAATATTAGGATTAATATGTCTTTTAAAAATATCTATACTAAATATGGTAGCAGCACTATTAAGAACACTATTAAAAGTACTCAACACAGCACCCATTACAATGGCAGCAAAAATTCCAATGAAGCTATTAGGCAGTACTTTTTTAATCAATTCAGGGTATATCATGTCTTGATTGTCATAGAAAACATCACCATAATAATAGAATCCAATTACTCCTGGCAATATAATTATTAAAGGCACTAGTAATTTTAGAAGTCCCGTAAAAAGCAATCCCTTTTGGGCTTCCTCGAGGTTTTTAGCACCTAAAGCTCTTTGAATTATCATTTGATTCATACACCAAAAATATATTTGATTTATTATAAGTCCAGTAAATAGAACTTCAAATGGCATCACAGAATCTTTGTCTCCAATAACATTAAATTTTTCTGGAGCATTTTGGTAAACCTTACTTAAACCATCAATTGCATTTCCTTCTCCAATATTTGCTAAAGCAAGAAAAGGAACAGCCAAGCCACCTATCAAAAGTCCATATCCATTAAGAGTATCAGATACAGCTACAGCTTTTAATCCCCCAAAAATTGCATATAAAGAGCCTATTAAACCTATGGCCCATATAGTATAAATCATAGCTTGAGACTTTGGTACCTGTAAAAGGTCAGATATATTAAAAATACTTTCCAAATTTATTGCTCCAGTATATAATACTATTGGTAGGAGGGTAATCACAAATGAAATCATTAGAAAAAAGGCAACAAGAGAACGTGTAAAACCATCAAAACGATTTTCCAAAAATTGTGGAATAGTTGTCAATCCCATTTTCAAGTATTTTGGAATAAAATAAACTGCAGTAAGAATTAGTGCCAAAGCAGAGGTTACTTCCCATGCTATTATTATAAATCCGTTTTTATAAGACGAACCATTCATTCCAATCAAATGTTCCGTTGAAATATTAGTTAGAAGCATCGACCCAGCAATTACAATTCCTGTAAGACTTCTTCCACCAAGAAAGTAACCTTCTTTTGATGTCAACCTTTCCTTTTTTAGCTTATACCAAGAATAAACTGCTACAAAAAAGGTATAAGCCGCAAATGTCAAGAATAATTGCATAAGCTAATTTTAAAAAAGTTTAGGAAAGGTTTACAGGTTCGTTTTCCTTTAAGGATTTTTTTGCTGCTATTGCAATTGCCAATGATGCTAAACCATCCTCAGCACTTATATTAGGTGCTTTTTTATTTTGAAGAGTTTTCACAAAGTCTATTAATTCATTTCGATATGAATCAGAATAACGTTCAATAAAAAAATATTTTGCTCTAGAATTATGGTGACCAAATTTATCAGCTGTTATAATTTTATCCTCTAAAACATTTTGGGTAGCTAACATTCCTTTTTCTCCAAAAACTTCAATTCTTTGGTCATAACCATATGAGCAGTATCTACTGTTATCTATCTGAACCATGCAGCCTTTTTGAAAAATTAGGGTAATTACTGCAGTATCAATATCATCATACTTTTGCATTTCTAAATCCCCAAAGACAGAACCATTAGCTATAACTTTAACTACTTCATCTTCAACCAAATATCTAGCCATGTCGAAGTCGTGAATTGACATATCAAGAAATAATCCCCCAGAATTTTTAATGAAATCAATTGGAGGAGGTTCAGGATCACGACTAGTAATTTTAATAATTCTTGGTGTTCCAGCCTTACCCATTTTAATTGCTTTTTTTAGTTGCATAATATGGGGATCAAATCTTCGATTAAACCCAAGCATAAAATGAATCCCAGCAGATGCAACCAATTCGGAAACAGTTTTAACCTTTTCATAATTCAGGTCAATCGGTTTTTCGCAAAAAATATGTTTTCCTGCTTTTGCAGCAAGGAGAATATGTTCATAGTGAAATGCAGTAGGCGAAGCAATAATAATGGCATCTAATTTTGGTTCTTTTATCATTTGATCATAATGATCAAAATGGAACTCTACTCCATTTTCCTTTAAAAACAATTTATCCTTTGATTTAACTGGACTCGCGGCAATTACTTTTGCATTAGTGCAGTAACGTTGAATATTGGAAAGGTGAACTTTTCCAATTCTACCTAAGCCCACTATGCCAAAATTTAACATGCTTTGAAAATTTATCCCTAAGTTTTAATTTATTAAAACAATAATTTTTCAGGCAAGTATTTGGAAATCAAGCCTTCGTAATAGGGTCGAAGAGCCTTTGAATCTGGCGGGACAGGTGCTTTAGAATACAAATCATAAGGATTGAATAACTTAACCCATTTAAAATATTCCCTATCCTCATCATTCATCAAATGTTCATATGCTCCCTCCCGGTGCTGTGCATAAAAAGAGTGATATCTAATCATATAAAGCGCCGGCTTGGGCAAATAGTCTCTTAGAATTTGATATAAATATTCATCATGGCCCCAGCTCATTTTGACATTTTGCAATCCACAGTTTTCACTATAGATTCCAAATTTAGTATTATACCTTTCATCGCTAAAATCAGGATTTTCACAAAAAAATTCTGGATATACAATTTTACTGGAATAACTACACCCGACTGGAAAAGTATCACCTACCACAGCCCATTGTGGTTCTCCAAATAAACAAAGTACCTTCCCAAGATCGTGCAATAATCCAGTAAGAACAAACCAATCAGGGTGACCATCTTTTCGGATTGCTTCCGAAGTTTGCAACAAATGTTGTAATTGATCAAGCTCAATATCAGGATCACTTTCGTCTACTAGTGTATTGAGGTAATCTAGAGCATCCCAAATAGACATTTCCCTTTTATTGAAGGACAAAAACTCATCTTCCTTGGCAGATACGAAATCGTAAGTTTGATATTTATGATTTAGACGATAGAATTCTCTAACTGTAGAATCTCTATGAGAATCATTATAATTTCTATACTCATCTTTCTTTTTTGTAATCTCAGGGTCAGGATATCTTCTTAAAATATCATCTTCCCAGTCTTCAAGGCTGGAGAGTGGATTTAGGTCAGAATTTTTCATAAAAGGGTTAAATAATGAATTTAAATTTAAAAATATATTTAATAACAATTGTTTTTTTACTAAAAATTAAGACTAATGATTTTTTTAATTAAAATTTAAGTATATTTGTATATACAATTTTTGTATATAAATTGATTTATGGTTAAAGCTGTTTTTGCAGCGAAGAAACTTCCCAAGTCTCTTGATTTGGGAGTTTTTTTATCGGTTAACCCTTTTTGCCTCAATAAAAGATTTAAAATCTATTACAAAGCCCTCCTTTCTAGAGGGTTTTGTATTATTTACCAAATCATCAAAAGAATATTTCTCTAATTGCTTTAATAAGTTCATCACTTTTAATAGCTTCAGATGAAATTCCTTCTTGAGTAATCAAATAGGTAAATCCTGTCTCAGTTCTTAAAATCTTTCCATTATCTTTTATTTCAGTAATTCCCATATTAGGAGATTTAGCCAAGGCACTTACCACTCCTCTCAGGTCAAAAACTAATACTTCAAGAAGACATTCATTTTTTTGTTCTTTATTACAAAACTCAAAAAATAGTGTCTTACCGTCATTCCCTTTAAAAATTCTAAGCTCTCTGTCTGCATCAGTTTTCAAAACCTTAAATCGCTCCTGGATCATTAAAGTGTTAAAAAAAATTATAAGTGAAAGATAAATAAGCATAATTATTGATTTATTTTATTTTAAATACTGATCTTCTGTTTAATTGGTGTTCATCTTCTTGGCAGGTTACATTGTCCTCACAATAGTTTTCTAACTCAAACTCTCCAAATCCTTCGGTTGTTAGTCGCTCAGATGCTATTCCTCTCCTAACTAACCAGTTTTTAGTTGAAGTTGCTCTATTAATCGAAAGCTTTTGATTATAATCATTAGATCCACGAGAATCTGTATGAGATGCAATAAAAATTTCCAAATTAGGGTATCTTATCATTGCGGCATAAACTTTTCGAAGTTCTTTAGCGGCTTTAGGATTAATATAATACTTGTCCAGATCAAATAAAATCGGGTTAATATCAAGCAAGCAAACTAAATCATCTGGTATACAAGTAGATGACCAATCTAAACGTAAGTCTTTTTTTACTTCACCTGAGCTATCAGGTAATTGAATCTCGGCAACTGTTTGAGTATATCCCGGGTTTTTTGAAGCCTCAATTGTGTACTTTAAAGCACATTGTATATTTTCATCAAAACGATAAATAGCATCTTCTCCAACAAATTGATCTGAAATAATTTGACCATTTTCATCAATAAGCCTTACATAAGCATTAGGTATTGGTTTTTTAGTATTCTGATCAACAATTATACCTGATAGATTAATATCACACCCTCCTCTGGTGACTTTGTAAACTTCATCAGATTTACTTCCCCAAATTCCCTTTCTGTTTGACGAAAAGTAGCCCAGGTCTTTACTCTCTTTATATATAAATCCAAAGTCATCTAATTTGCTATTGACGGGCTCTCCAATATTTGAGGAGCGGACAGGAAACCCTTTCTTATCTAAACCAGTGTAATAAATATCAAAACCCCCTAGCCCAATTCTTCCATCACTTGAAAAATACAAAATATTATTTTCACCAATAAAAGGGAAAGATTCTCTAAATTCAGTATTTACTTGTGGTCCAAGATTAATTGGCTGTCCAAATGACCCATCCTCAAAAATATCTACATACCAAATATCAGAGTAGCCAAATGTACCCGGCATATCAGAGGAAAAGTAAAGTTTCTTTTCATCCACACTTAAAGTTGGATGTGCGACAGAGTAATTATCATCGTTAAAAGGTAATTCTGTTATACCTCCCCAGTTTTCCCCGTCATCACTTTCTGCGGTATAAATTTTCAAATTAATCTGTTTGTTTCTATCTGTACCGATTTTACCATTAATAAAATTATTCCTAGTGAAATATATTTTCTTTTTGTCACGAGTTACTGAAGCAGAAGACTCATGAAATTCTGTATTAATTTCATTTGATAATCTTTTGGTATTGAACAAATTCCCCAAAGAATCAATATCAGCAACGAAAAGATCTAAGAAGGGCTCTCCTGACCACTCATAATCACTATTTCCTGTTGCATCTAAAGTTGAAGAATAAATAAGCTGATCTTCACCATAGAATGATGGGCCAAAATCTGAATTTTCAGTACTTATTTGGGTTAATTCAATTCCAAATTTTTTGCTCTCTAATTTAATTGTCTCAAGGTAATTAGGGTTTTTTTCATAATAGTCTTTTATAACTAAATTATTGGTCATTTCAAGGTATTTTTCAAGTAACGTATTTGAGATTTCGTAAGCTCCCTGACTCTTAAAGCAAAGGGATGCACGATAGTAAATCTCAGCGTTAATCTCTTTGGGGTATCTTGAAATAAGTTTATTATACCAAATGACAGCTTTTTCATATTGGCTATTTTTGAAATAGGAATTGGCTAAATATTCATAGGCTTCCTTGGAATCCTTTCCTGTATTAATAATCTCTAAGTACTTTTGTTGGGCTTTATCATAGGAGTATTTATCGTAATCTTTTTTGGCCAGAAAAATATTTTTTTCACTTCTCTTATCAATATTTCTTTTCTTTTGTGGCGTAGGAATATCATTGACCTCTAATTCAATATTGTCTTGCTCTTTATCGAAACTCGGTATTTGCATTTTTGGCTCAATAATAGAATTTTCAAACGCGACATTATTAACCCCTTCATCCACAATTTCATCTATTAAATTGGCCTGCTCTTCTTTGTTCTGTTTTACTGAACTAGTATTTACTGGTTTATTCAAAATAAGGGATTCCGTTATGGCCTCATTTATAGGTTTTTCAGAATCGACGTTATTAACTTTCCCTTCCTCTATTTGATCTTTTATTTGGGCCTGCTCTTCTTCAACTTGCTTTGAGGAGTTTTGCTTTATAGGTTCTTTCAAAACAATTTGTTCAGAAATAGGTCGATTTGGAATTGGTCTTGGTGGAATTACTTTTGATGACTTATTTGAAGGGTATCCTGGAATAGTAGCATTTCGATAGGGTGTATCCAATAGTGTTTGGATGAATTTATCTGCATCCACTTTTGATGTAAAAGTATTAAGAATAACATTGTAGGTTTCCTCAGAACCTTCTTTAATTACTTTGGCCTTCAAGTACCCTTGCCTTAAGAGTGATTCTTTGAAATTATTTGCATAATTCTCATTATTAAATGATCCAACTAAAATATGGTACTCAGGGTCAACCTCATCTTGTGACTGAGGAACAGGTAAAATATCTTTTGAAGTAGAATTAGATTTAATCTGAAGTTTTGATGACAACTTTTTTAAGTTGGATGGTTTAGCAACAGGTTTTAATGGTGACACTAATGTGGAGGGTATAGATTGATTTGGAATTGGTCTTGGTAAAATTACTTTTGATGACTTATTTGAAGGGTATCCTGGAATAGTAGCATTTCGATAGGGTGTATCCAATAGTGTTTGGATGAATTTATCTGCATCCACTTTTGATGTAAAAGTATTAAGAATAACATTGTAGGTTTCCTCAGAACCTTCTTTAATTACTTTGGCCTTCAAGTACCCTTGCCTTAAGAGTGATTCTTTGAAATTATTTGCATAATTCTCATTATTAAATGATCCAACTAAAATATGGTACTCAGGGTCAACCTCATCTTGTGACTGAGGAACAGGTAAAATATCTTTTGAAGTGGAATTAGATTGTAAATTAATAGGGGGGGTTACGCCGGTTGTTACTAGTGGATTTGGGGAGGATTGATTCAAACTATTATAAAATATCCATGTATCATTAAACCCAGATCGATTAATTTCTTTAGAGTAGTTTATTGCTGAAATTCTATTATCAAAACTCACAATGGAAATTCTAAAGTTTTTTCCATTTTCATCGTATAAGATTTTGGCAAGCTCATAACCCGAATTATTTAATCTCACCAATTCTTTTTGCGCCAGAGACTCTGTCTTAAATGAAGCTACAATAACATGATATCTCTCGCTTTGGATGGTCAAATTGTGGCTTTCCTTAACAAAGGAGTTGTAGGAGTAGCCATAGTTAAATATTATGACTATAAGGTAAAACGATAAGGTAAAAATCTTATTTAATTTCATTTTTACTCTAACAATCTTTTTTTCTATTCATTCCTTAGAAAAATCTTGGTGTTATTATTTTTCTATCACTCCCAAATAAGTCTAGCCTTAAAACGACCTCGTAAGATCCGTCATTAAATCTTCTTAATTTATTTGTCATATAATCATATCCAAGCCCAACAAAAAATGAATCAGAAAGCTGAAAGCCCCCCAAAATACTTATTGCCGAGTCCAAGCGGTTTGCAATTCCTAATGTTACCTTATAATTGATTAAAAAGTTCATTGACAGGTCCCACTGTAACGGAGCTCCTTTTACTATTTTAACCATTGTAGCTGGCTTTACTTTGATTTTAGGTGTTAGATCAAAGACATATCCAGCCATTCCGTAATAATGAATTCTATTAGAAACATTTGAAAAAGATGTGTTTTCAATATTAAATTCATCATAATATCTGGTCTCCAAAATATTAGGAGCCGATACTCCTAGATAATACTCTTCAGTGTTAAAGTAAATTCCAAGTCCAATTCTAGGCTGGATTTTGTTTGCATTATATTGAACTAAAGGATCATTATCATTAGCTATATTTAATCTAGTGTAATCAATTTCAAACTCATTTATTCCTGCTTTTAGACCAAATGTTAATTTTGACCAGATAAAATTTATTGCAAATGCATAATCAATAGTAATTCTATTCTCTGCCGTGGGACCTATCTTATCAGTAAATAAAGATACTCCTATACCCATATTGTCATTTTTGCCAATTGGAGTATCAAAAGAAATCGTGGTTGTTTCCGGTGCTCCCTCAAGATCAACCCACTGTGTTCTGGCCAATGCAGTAATAGTTGTAAATCCTCTAGAACCAGCATAAGCAGGCTGAATCATCTGCGTATTGTACATATAATTAGTGTACTGTGCGTCCTGTTGAGCTTTTCCTTTTAAGGATAAAATCAAAGCAATAATTATAACTACTATATTTATTTTAATTTTCACTTCTTCGCTTTATCATTCATTTAAATATAAATATCCACTATATGACCTTCTGCCTGGGTTGCTTCCTGAAAAATTAATTATATAGAAATAAGTTCCTACTGGTAATTTTTCTCCTTTATTAATTGTAATTCTTCCATCTGAAAATCCTTTAAATACATTCTCAGAATTTTCACTATTTCCATAATTTTCCATTTCATAAATCAAAACCCCCCAACGATTATATATTAATACTTGGTTCTCTGGGAAATTCTCTATCCCTGCAATTTTAAAGTAGTCATTGAATCCATCGTTATTAGATGTTACTAGATTGAATACTTCAAAATAGGGTGGAACATAAGTAATATCAATTACCGTTGGATCGTCAACGGTATTACCGTCGTTATCATCCCCATCATCACTCACATCTGTTATATCATCTATATTATCAGGACTACTTCCAATAGCAAGAACTGAGTTTTCAATTAATCCACCATCAACATCTTCATCTTTAATACGGTAAGTCGCAATATAGGTTCCAACTTCGTTGACCTTTAAAATACCGGGCGCAGAATCCATTGAGGATTCGTTATGAGTTGGTCCAGTTGTAAGCATCAATGATCTTCCATTTCCATCTACCATTGTATCTATAAGTTTAATGCCAGAAAGAGATATATTACCTGTATTTTCAATTGTAATAGTATAGGTAATTATATCACCTGGACCTGTTTTTCCATCTTCGTTTTCATCACTTATAAGTGCAATTTTGGTCGTATTAATTTTTGGAGCTGGTGATATAGAAACAACTGTAGGATCGTCAATTAAATTTCCATCAGTATCATCACCATCATCACTTATGTCACTCACTTCACCATCAAAGCCATGACTTGAAGCAAATACTTGGACTGAATTAATTATTTCAGATGTAACTGCAGCTGACTGCTCAATTATGTAGAAAGCAATATATGTTGCTTGCTCCCCAACTTGTAATATCCCCTCATTTGACCCCATAGTCGATCCTGAAAAATATGGGCCGTTACTTAATAATAAGGGTGTTCTATTGCCATCAATTAAGGTATCCTCTATTCTAATATTACTTAAGGTTATGTTTCCTGTATTACTTACTGTAATTGTATAGGTAATTATATCTCCAAAATCAATTTTACCATCCCCATTATCTGTAATTTGAGCAGTTTTTTCAACTTCAATCCCTGGTCTAGGAGCAATAAACACCTCAGTTGGGTCATCCTTAACGTTTCCATCATTATCATCACCATCATCACTTATGTCAGTAATGGTAGTATCTGATGCAGTTGATGCAGTTGCAATTACAGAGTTTACTATTTTACCTGTATCTGCTGCTTGCTGTTCAATTATATAAAATGCTATATAGTTAGCAGTCTCACCAGGTAAAATTGTTCCCGAATTAGAGTTCATCGTTGATCCGGCATAAAATGGCCCATTACTTAATATTAGATTAGAGCCATTTCCATCTGTTAGAATGTCTTCAATTGTGAGATCTTTAAGAGTAACCTCACCTGTATTTTCAACTGTAATGTCGTATGTTACAATATCTCCAGCCTCTACCTCATTATCACCGTTATCTGTTATATGAGCAACTTTAGTTACCTCAATACTTGCATTACCAACCTCGAAGGATATCTCAACTATCGTAGGGTCATCAGTAGTATTTCCATCCGTATCATCTCCATCGTCACTAATATCAATTATATTATTCACTTGTCCTCCAAAACTGCCATTTACTTGAACAGTATTACTTAAAATACCGGTCTGAGCAGCTGAATTAGAAATTAAATATGTTGCAACGTATGTTTCGACCTCCCCTGGGTCAATAGTCCCTTGAATATTATTAATATTTGATGATAAGAAGCTTGGCTGAGTTGTAAGTGTTAGCGAATTACCATCTCCATCAGTTAAATTTTCATTAATAATTAAATTCGTGACTGCCGCATTACCTTTGTTTTCGATTTTAATAGTGTAGGTAACTAAATCACCAACATCAACTTGGTTATTATTATTGTTATCATCTACATTGGCTGTTTTAGTTACCTCAATTTCTGGTTGTGATTGGGATACATTGACTATGTTAACATCCACATCTGAAACATCGTTAGTATTCCCTGGACTACTTGCATTAGCAGTGACAGTATTTCTAATAGTTCCAGAGTTTCCAGCGTCATTTTCAATTATGTAAGTTGCTTGATAAGTGATGATTTCACCAGGTTTAATGGTCCCCTGTAATGAGTTCATTGAAGATGAAACATAATCAGGACCTGTTGTAAGGTTCAATTGATTATTCTGCCCATCAGAGAGAATATCTGATAGAGTTAATCCAGTTAAAGTAACATTACTATTATTTTTTATTGTGATTGTGTAGTTAATCTTATCACCAATATCTATTAAATTATTATTATTAATATCAGTAACCGTTGAAGACTTTATAACTTCAATCTGGGTAAATGATCCGAAGGTTACAATTGTTGGATCATTGTATATGTTACCATCACTATCATTTCCGTTATCACTTTGATCTGAAACATTATTTATTTTGCCCGGGCTACTGGCAATTACTATTACTGAATTTGAAACAGAGCCTGAATTAATAGATAATTGATCCAAAGTATAAGTTGCTGTGTATGTAATTGAGCCTCCGATTAAAATTGTGTTACTAGACGATCCAGAGGAGACGCTAGAAATTAATGGCACCATATCAAGATTTATATTTCTTCCATTACCATCAGTCATTATATCATTTATTGATGGATTGGTTAAAGAGACAGATCCAGTATTTTCAACTTTTATGGTATATACAATTTTATCACCACTATCAATTACACCAGTACTATTAAAGTCATCTAAAGATGAAGTTTTTGTAACCTCTAATTGAGCAATGGGTGTAATAGTAGGATCATTAATTGAATTGCCATCATTATCAATTCCATTGTCACTAGTATCAGAAACAATTCCTGATGTACTTGATGCAGTGGCTGTTAAAACATTAATTATCTTACCAGAATCAAATGCCGATTGGGTGATTGTATAGGATGCTACAAGTGAGATGGAACCGCCAGGTAAAATAGTACTAGAAGAAGATCCTATTGTAGCATTTGAAACTATCATCGGACTATCGTATGATAATATATTATTTTCCGCATCCTTAAACACATCATTATAACTTACCTGCGTTAAAGTTCCTGTTCCAGTATTTTCTATTATTATATTATAAACAATTGTATCTCCCACATTATTCAAATTATTTCCATCATTTTGAACTACTTGAGCCGATTTTGTAACGTTAATTGAGTCTGCAGAAGATATTTCTACAACTGTAGGATCATCTAAAATATTTCCATCAGTATCATCTCCATCATCACTAGTATCAGAAACATTATTTGATTGCCCAGGACTGGATGCAGTAACAATTACAGAATTTATAATACTTCCTGTGGGTATAACTGAGTCTCTAATTAGATAGAATGCTTTAAATATACTTGTCTCAACTACTTGAATAGTGTTTGAATTAGATCCACTCGATGCAGAGACAAAATAGGGCTGTTGAGTAAGACTTATATTATTGCCATCGCCATCAGTAAGTGTATCTAATAAGTTAATATCAGTAAGGGTTAACTGACCATTATTCAGAATTTCAATTGTATAATATAGAACATCTCCAGAATCTATAATTCCATTATTGTTGTTATCGGTAGTTGATACTGTTTTTGTAACCTCCAATGATGGAGTAGATGTTATTGTGGTTATTGTAGCGTCATCAATTTGAATAGTTGAAGGATCATCACTAGTATCTGTTACATTGCCTGTTTGTCCTGGGCTGCTAGCTGAAATAAATGCACTATTCTTGACTCCCCCTACATCAACAGCGCCCTGTTTTATTACATACAATGCAGTATAGGTTGCTGTTTCACTAACCTGAAGAATTCCCTCTGCTGAACCTAAAGAGGCACCTGAAAATGTTGGACCAAAATCAAGGTTTATTGTATTGTTATTATTGTCTTTGAATGTATCCAATAATGTTAGGTCTGATAACGTAACATCACCGGTATTAATCACTGATATTGAGTACTGTATAATATCCCCTTTATCTAAATAGTTATTACCATTATCAATTATTGTGGCAGATTTTAATAAATCAATACTTGGACTAGAGGTAAATGATATAATTGTTGGATCATTTAAAGCTGGAGTATTAGGGTCGTCTGATGTATCATTGACATCTTTATTGTCTCCAGGGCTACTTCCTACTGCTGTGACGGTATTTTTTATACTTCCACTATCAAATATAGCTTGTGTTATAGTATATGAAGTTGTATAATTAATAGCTCCTCCAACAAGAATTTTGGTAGCTGAAGATCCCGCTGTTGCAGATTGGAAAATTGTATTTAAGTTATTGTTAATCTGATTATCATTTCCATCTGATAAGGTATCAGTCAATTCTATATCATCAATGGTTAATCCACCTGTATTGCTAATAGTAATTGTATAGTTTACAACATCTCCTACATTAGTTATTCCATCATTGTTTTTATCTGAAACTGAGCCTATTTTAGTAACTTCAATTTTTGGAGGAGATGAAATAAATATAACTGTTGGATCACTTTCCGTATTTCCATCATTATCATTTCCGTCATCACTTAGATCATTAACATCATTTGTTCCTGCCGGACTACTTGCAACTGCATTTATACTATTTATTACACTTCCACTATCAACGGATTGTTGATCAATAATGAATGAAGCGTTAAATGTTAGTGTTCCTGATACAAGTATAGATATTGAGGAAGAGCCTGAGGTAGCATTAACAAATGATAATGGATCAGTCAATGACAATGAATTAAGATTTCCGTCTCTTAAGTTATCTGTAAGTGTCAAACCAGTTAAAGTTTGATTTCCATTGTTTTGTATTGTAATTGTATATAATATCTTATCTCCTAAGTCATTTATTCCGTTTCCATTATTATCAATTACTATTGCAGTTTTAGTTGCATTAATTGACGGGAACGGATCAATTACAACAGTCGTAGACTCTGTTGAAGAAATCTCAACGACAGTTGGATCATCAGTTGTATTTCCGTCTCCGTCATCACCATCATCAGAAGTATCGGAGACATTATTAGACTGGCCAGGGCTACTTGCAACCGCTACTGCTCTATTGATTAAACTTGTTGTACTTGCCGCTTGAGAACTAATGACGTATAATCCGTTATAAACTTGATTCTCATTTGGCTTTATCGTCCCTGGAGCAGAGCCCATACTACTAATTTGGAATTGAACTTGACCCCCTGGATTTGCTAAAGGATGAGAGACTCCGTTTCCATCCGTTAACAAATCAGTAATTGATAGTTGATTAAGTGTAATGTTACCCGTGTTTTTTACAGTAATTGTATAATTAATAACATCATTTGCGCCAGTTAGATTATCACCTTCATCTGTAACACTAGCAATCTTAGTTACCTCAAGTGAGGGAGAGGCGGTTATCGTTGTTGTAACTGTATTTGAAGTATCTGATACTGTTCCGTTTCCTGCCACAGCTACATTTACAAGCCCTCCATTATCTATCGCTGACTGATCTATTATATAGAAAGCAAGGTATGTAGCAGTCTCTGTTGGCTTGAGCACCCCTTGTGCTGAGTTCTGGTTTGAACCTGAGAATGAAGGTCCACTATCCAATGTAAGTGCGTTACCACTAACATCAGTTAATGTCTCCGATACAGTAACATTATTTAAAGTTATATTACCTGTGTTCTGTACTGTGATAGTATACCTGGCGATATCTCCTATACCTATTACCCCATCTCCATTGTCTGTAATAACTACACTCTTATTAACTCCTATTGAAGGTGAGGGTGGTATATTTACAACTACAGGTGTATCTATAACATCTGTTACGGTTACCCCTTTAGGAGTCTCTCCGCTAACACTTACATTATTTACAGCGCTACCGCTGTCTACAGATTGCTGATTGATAACAAATGTTGCCTGGTAAGTAAGAGCTCCGTTAACAGCTAAACTAGATGCATTACCTGATATAAGGGTTGGACCACTGGTGAGAGTCAATGTAGAACTGTTGCCATCGGTTAGCGTATCAACTACCCTTAAATTACTCATGGTAAGATCTCCTGTATTTGTAACCACTATGGTATAAGTAATGGTATCGCCTAAATCTACCCCATTACTATCCGGATCATTAAGGACAGCAAACTTACTAACAGCCAATGTTGGCGTAGCTACTAAAGTGACAATAGTCGAGTCATCTAACACATTAGTCGATGGATCATCAGAGGTATCTCTAACATCGTTTGTGCCTCCTGGTGTACTCGCTGTGGCAACTAGGCTGTTCTCTACCTGACCACTATCTACAGCCTGCTGATCAATAGCAAAGGTGGCAGTGTAAGTTACAACTCCTCCAACAGCTAAGGTAGAAGAGGTAGAACCGATACTGGCCGATACAAAGCTTGGATTGGCAAGAGTCAATGATTGGTCATTACCATCAGTAAAGGTTTCTGTGAGTGTAAGACCAGACAGGCTAATATTCCCTTTGTTTTTAATTGTGATAAAGAACGTTATGACATCTCCTAAATTATTCCCGTCATTAGCTGTGTCAGAAACAACCGCAGATTTAATAACCTCAAGTTCTGGGAAGATAGTTGTCTGTGAAGAAGCCGAAGTCATCTCAACTATTGTCGCATCATTTTCTGTATTACCATCACTATCATCACCATCATCTGAAGTATCTGAAACTAAACCAGAAGGCCCTGATGGATCTGCCACTGCTATAATGCTATTAATCACTTTACCTGTCTGGGCGGCAGCACTGCTTATCGTGTAATAAGCATTCCAAGTTTGAAGCTCTCCTATCTTAAGTGTTCCAGGTGCAGATCCATTAGAGGTAGATTCAAATGCAGGATCTATCGTTAAACTTAAGGCTCCTCCGTTTCCATCTGTCATTGTATCTGTAAATGTCAGATTTGTTAAAGTCAGATTACCCGTATTTTTCACACTTATAGCA
>CABXUL010000008.1 GCA_902515395.1 uncultured Bacteroidota bacterium
ATTTGCTGACTACCTTTATTAGCCGGCAAAATAAGGTAGCCTTCAACACCTCCTGGGATTTCAACCTCCAGTGTAAAGCTATTCTCATCTTGTTTACAGCTAACTATTACCTTTCCTGAGATGAAACTTGTTTTAAGCTTTGCAAAGTTTAAATCACCAATTTTTGGATGAATTTTAATTTTTTTTGCCCCTGGACTAATTGGTTCTACTCCCATCATTTTTCTTACAATAATATTAGCTGGAGCTCCACCCCATGCATGATTTAAATCCAAGTTTGGTTTGTATCTTTTGTCCCAAGCCTCCATTGTAATTGTTGAGCCATATCTAATCATGTTATACCAGCTTCTTTCGGTTTTTGCTGCCATAAGTTTAATTCCGTGATTAGATGCACCATTTTCAAATAAGCTCTCCAATAAGATTTGTGAGCCATATACACTGCAGGACATTCCCCTACTACTTATATATTTAACTACTTGATCAATATTTTTTTCAGGAATTAGTCCAAATGATAAGGCAAACATATTAGCGTGTTGTGATTTGTGTTCTGTATCTTGACCATCATTAATTAAACCACTTTGTGGTTCCTGAAAAGTTTTAAGATATTGTATTTTAATCCTTTCATAATATTTTTTAAAGAGTAATGCATCCTCTACTTTACCTAAATCTATTGCGATTTTTTCCATGATTTTCAAACATCCAAAGAACAATGCATTAACAACTGCATTATATTTTTGGTATACATATCCATCATTCTCTCCAGGATACTCCTTTTCAGATCCAATGTAATGAGTTAAATTATCAAAACCACCTGGAGGTTGAGCTTGAGGCCAATCAACTACATCTCTTAAATTATTATTTTTTCCCCAATGATTTTTATGAAGTTTTTTAAAAAAATCTTCCGTTTGTTTGCCAGTTAAAGTACTTATTAATCCTGTTTCATCTGCCAAATCCAAAAGTGTTTTAATTTTTAACTCTTCATAATACTTGACAATAAATCTATCGTCACCAGTGTAGAGATAATCATACCAAGCCATTAATATATTATAGAGAGTCCATTCTGTTGGCCAAGTGGGGTTAAATAATAAATGTTTCATACTTCCTCTTGAAATACTATACTCAGCATCAACTGCATAGTGTGACAGCTGATTGATAAAAGCGTCTGCCTCATAGGGAATCCTCTCACGATCTCCATCTACATAATAACCGCAAAAACTTGTTGCTTTCATTGAGTATTTGCATAAATCCCATACTTGATTTAAAATTGAATCACTTGAAATGAATGATGAGGCATTTTCATCAAAAGAATAGTTTATGTCAGTTCTGATTATATCATCTTCGGTTAAATTACCTTCATAATCATCTATTTCGACATATCTGAAAGGGTATACCTCACCTATATAATTTGGCATTTCAATCATGAATGTGTTTCTGGCTCTTTTTGGGTTATTTGGCCATTCAATTTCATACCAGTTACTTCCTTTATTTAATTTTAGTATGGTTTGATAGTATCTGATATTTTTTCCTGGTTTACTGTCAATATGGTTGTAATCTTTAATTTTCATTTCACCAACGGCAATACTAACTGAATCATTTTTAGTTGAGTTTAACCTTATTTTTAATTTGGAAAATGCAGCTTTATCGAAATCAATAAAATAGTTAGTATTATTTTTTTTTATTAATGTTGGTTTTTGTTCAGTAGCAAGAAGTGTTTCTTGAGAAAACTTTCCACTAGCATAATTTTGATCGATTACAAATGCTTTTGGTTCAGAGAATTCAGATATGAATTCCTCTTTTTCCCAATAACGTATTTTCCAATAATATACTTTTTCAGTTTTTAATTCTTTTCCAGTGTATAATTGCGAAAAGGCAGTTGAATTTATTTTACCTGAATCCCATAAGTCACCTTTATTTTTATTTAAAAGTTTAACTGAGCTACTAACCAAAAGCTGATAGGATATTGAGTGTTTTGATCTGTCGTCTAAAACCCAATTGAAAAGAGGGGTTTTGGTTTGGATTTTTGAAATTTCATATTTATTGGTTGATAAAATTTCGTCATTAAGCATTAACTCTTGTACTTTGCCATTTAACTTAACGTGATCCGAATTTCGCAACAAATCAGTTCTTAGTTTTTTAGGTTTAACCAATTTAGATTGGCATCCTACAACTAGTAAAAAGTTTAGTAAACTAATACCTAACAAAAAAATTTTTTTCATTTCAAAATAATTTTATTCTTACAAGAAGTGCAATTCATGAGCAAAATCGTGACAAGAAAAAATATGTGAAAAGATTTTGTTTTTCAATTGGATTATGTTTGAAAAACAAACCATTTTTAAAAATGATTATTTAATTTATTTTTACCACCATCTTTTAATATTTGGAAGCTGTCAAAAAGCCTTCCTGTTGGTGTAAATGATTTATATTTTAATAAATCACCATCAATTGAAATATGCTGAAATAATTGTATTTGCTCTCCTGCTTTATCCCTTTTAGCTCCAAATTCGTCCCAACCTTTTTCATTTATTGAGTACATTTTTGCACCACTCACGGAAACAACATAAACAGGCCCTTTAACAATTTTGGATTTTCCATCTCTGTCCAGTTGATTTGGATTTTCATAAACAGCCCCTCTTGCATAAGTATGGTCATGACCTTGCAGGGCTAGGTCAACCTGGTATTCATCAAACAATGGCTTCCAATATTGTCTTAACTCATTATTATCTCTGCCAGTTGAAGCAGAAAAAATAGGGTGGTGGTATGTAACAACAGTCCATTTTTTATCATTTTCAGTTAAAATCTTTTTTAGCCATTTGGCCTGAAGTTTTATTTTGACATTACTATTAAGAGCTATAATTCTTAAATTAGGATAATCTACATAATAACAGGTTTCTTCCAAACTCTTTGGACCATTTATAGGTAACGAGAATTGAGGTTGCCATTGAAGAGAGAGAATTTTATTACGGCTTTGTAAACCTCTTTCAGTACTTTGGTATTCATGATTACCAGGGACCGCAATAGCAGGAATCTCAGAATGAATAAAGCTGCCTGCGGCAAACCACTCATTCCATTCACTCTCACTGTGAGCTTTATCAACTAAATCTCCAGCATGAATAAAAAAATCAGCATCTGGAGCTACTTTGTAAGCTTTTCGAATTACTCTTGACCAAAGACTAAGTATATAATTTTGAGCATCACCAACATATAAAAAGGATATTGGACTTTCCTTATTGTTAGCTGTTGTAAATTGATGCCATTCGCTTTTAAATTTATTATTACCTACTCGATAAGCATAAAGAGTATTTGGCTTTAGACCTTCAATTTTTACCTCAAAATAGCTCGACTCGAATCCGTCTATATTTGATCCTTCGGTATTTAATAACGATCTCTTTGCATATTGACGAATTTTTTTTCTTCCAAATCTAGGACCATCTCCAGCAATTGCAATTTCTGAATATCCTATATTGTTTGAGGGCTTAGTTCTCCAATTGATCCCAATGGAAGTAGATGGGTCCATGGTCGCACTTAATATAACATGGTCTGGAAAATCGTCTGGTGCCGCCCATTCTTTTATAATATCACCAAGTTCATTTTTCTGTTTTTGGGAAAATAATGAGTTATGCTGAAAACAAATTAAGAAAACACCAAGGAATGATTTAATGCAGAATGAAAAAAAGTCGTGGTTTATTATGATTTTCATATTACCTATTTAAATAACTTGTAATCCAAGATAGTTTGTTTAGGTATTTAAACCTATTTTATAAGTAATTATCTAAATTCAATAGCTAGCAATATCTATATCTTTATACAATATTTCCATATTTCTATTTGAATGAAGCTGGATTCCAACAGGGCCATTAATGTTAGCTTCTTCAAGTTTATAATCCATTACGAAAACTCCATTAAACCAAACTCGATACCTGTTTCCTATAGCTTCTGCTTCCATATGATTCCATTCATCCATTTTCAATATCTCTGCAACTTTTAAAGCTTCTTTAGGATATCCTTTTTTTGGAATGTAAGGCGAACCGGTCATGTCTCTTTTTAACGAACCAGAAACACCTATTTGGATTTGAGGATTAAATTCATCGCCACCTCGCATGAAAATACCTGAATCGATATTCCCGTTTATAAATTTAAATTTAAGACGAACTCTAAAATTTTTAAATTCATCTCTCGTCCAAAGTGTTGATCCTTCTTGATCAGGTCCACTTTTAACTCTCAAATTTCCATCTACAATTGACCACCATATATTGTCATCGTTATTTACCTCACTAACTATTGTACCTTTTTTTTCACGTCTGCGAGTTTTTATTACCCAATTAGACAAATCACTTCCATCGAAATAGCTTTTATACATATCCTCTGTAAATGTGAACTCCCTTATTTTTTCAGGATCTATAACTGAGCCACTGTGAATCAACATCCTATGATTAAAAGTTGTAGATTCTCCATCATTAAGAGAAAAATTTAAAACTTCATCACCTTTAGAGAACACCTTTTGACCCAATGGATTTGCTGAAAATAGACCATAGTCTCTCGCATGCCAATATGTTGGATAGCCTACGTTATTTGGATGGTCTATAATAGTAATTGATACAGGCTCCTCATCCATTATGCTGTATAATTTTACCCATTCTGATCTTGTACCCCAAACTTCATTTCCTTCTAGTCCTCTACTACTTAAGTAGTTTCCATTAACTCCGGTGTTATCTAAAACTTTTACCTCGGTTGGATTTCCCTGAGCATCAACAAATTTTGCTGGCTTCTTAGATGGTAATTCCATCGCACGAGTAACTCGTACTCCAAAAACTCCCTCTTTATTGTCATCAAAAGACACATCATTAAGTGCTACAAGATTTGTCTTCCTATCAATTATCCTTGTATCTCCTATTTGAGAAAAAACAAAGACTGTAGTTTCTTCAAGAATAGGATCACCATTAGTTGTTTGCCATTCACTTTTGGTTTCTATACTACCATTTTCTTGATTTATATCAACTATTTTTGAATGAACTATTTTACCATAATTTTCGATTTTTTCTTTAGGAATAGCATCTGAATTATTCCAAAAATCAAGACCATTAACATCACCATAATTAAACCAATGTCCCATGTGATGCGGATGATCTACTCGTTCTCCTGGCTTTGGATCAATTGGGAAACCTCTAGTTAAAGTTTTCCCACTTGAAGTTATTAATGGAAATAGAACTGGTTTTGGTAATGACTTATCATAGATATAGCTTGTAAAAAGTACCCCGTTAATTTTTACGTCAATTTTATTATTAAATGTATCGCTAATAAAAACTACCGAGGAATTATTATCCTCGGTAGTTTTGGGTTGTCCCTCACAATAACTCATAGTAATTGAAAGGGTTGAAATTAAGAATATTGCCCTAATCATTAATATTAGTTTAATATTGAAACACTTTACCTCCAGCCAGTACATCTTGATTTTTTTCATCAAAAGTAGCTTTTAGTCCAGTTCTCATGGAGGCAGTAGTCATGATATTGGCAATTGAGTGATTATAACCAACTTCAACAGGAGCATTTGTTTTCTCTCTGCTTCGTATGCACTCCATCCAATTTAACATGTGATTAGAAGTCATATCATCTACTCCAGTATTAGCGGATGTTACAACTTTAGTTTTAATATTGGATAAAGAAAACTCATCCAGCTGATTAGGCTTCATATTCATTGATTTTGAGTGTCGTTCAGATAGTCCACCATTTGGAGTTACTTTATTTGTCTTCATATTAAGTTCTCCACCGTTGGAATAATAGATTTCTTTTGTTCCACCCGCAGAATTTGTAAATCTAGACGAATAAACAACTTGGAATCCAGATGAGAGATCATTTAGCGGACCATAATCAAATACAGCAGTCATAGTATCAAAATTACTTCTACCGTCCTTCCACAAATAAATTCCTCCATTTGCAGCAACACTTCTTGGATGGGCAAGACCTGAAAACCAGTGAACCGTATCTATTTGATGAGCCATCCATTGCCCAGGAATACCGGATGAGAAAGGCCAAAATAGTCGATACTCCAGGTATTTCCTTGGATCCCACTTCTCATAGGGTCGGTTCATAAGATATCTTTTCCAGTCAGTATCTGATTCTCTAATATCACTTACTTTATTTGGGTAAACTCTCCATCTTCCTGGTTGGTTAACATTCCAAGTCATCTCAACCATAACAACATCACCAAATGCTCCAGATTTAATGTATTTTTCTGCAGCATGGTAGTTCTTTCCGCTTCTTCTCTGAGATCCTACTTGAAGCACAATACCAGCATCATTTGCAGCTTTAAGTCCTACACGAGCGTCAGCCATTGTCTCAGCAAAAGGCTTTTCGACATAAACATCTTTTTTAGCATTCGCTGCCTGGACGGTATGAAGAGCATGTTGAAAATCTGCAGTAGAAATAATAACTGCATCAATTTTATTTTTATCATACATTTCTTCATTATTTCTCCAGGTTTTTATTTTATTATCTGTTTTTTCTTCAAGAAAAGCTTTTCCATCCTCTCTACGTCTGTTCCAAATATCTGAAACCCCTACGATTTGACAGTTTTGATTTTTGGCATGGTTCTGAAAAGCGGGAATTAATGACCCTTTTGCTCTACTTGAAAAACCAACAATTCCAACATTGATTCTATCATTTGAGCCAATAATTCTTCTATAACTCTCTGCGCTCATTGAGCTAGAAGATGCACTTACACCACTAATTCCTGAAATAACTCCAGCGGATAATAGTGAAGCGTCTTTGATAAATTTCCTTCTGTTTGAATGCATTATAATAGATTTAATATTATTTAAATTAAGTGTGCGTACACGGAGATATTTCAAAAATATGATTTTTTTTAAATTATTAATTAAGTTATTACGCCTTTTTAGTAATAATTTTAAGACTGAATTGCTACCTAACCTTATTATTTGTTCCCTTGTAAATATTTAATGCGTGGTTAAGCACCCTTACTACATATTTATTTGGATCATTTTTGATCATTTCTTTGGATTTCTTTTCTAGATTTCGAACTGTAAAACTAAAATCATCTATAATCAAGGCTGATTGAAGTCTTGTCCACTCATTATCATTATCTAGGCCCTCGTCAAGTTTTTCTATTACACTACCAGTCTGGAAACCAGTTTTTAAAAGCGCTCTCGTTGCGGCTAAAGCTACATTAATTATTTTGTCTGATTCGAGTTTTTCTTGAAGAACAGAAATTGTTTTATTACTAATCTTTCGATCCATATTATACAATCCAATAGCCGCCCTATATCTAACTGCCTCGTTTGGATTATTTAAACCCTCTAATAAAACTTTTTCTTCATTTGAAGAGGAAATAATCAATAAATCATTATAAAACTTAGAATCCTCTCTTAAGATTTTATATATAGGTTTATTTTTTGATTTTTCCCAATCACGAATAATAGCTTCGGGGATAAGCCCTACATCCAGAACTTTTTCCATCCATTGATTGTGTACCTCTCTAAGCTCGTTCAATTTGTCTTTGTAATCTGGATTTTTTGCTAAGTCGTTAAATTCAAATGGATCCATATTTAAATCGAATAAGGATTCCTCTGGTTTATTAGGTGCAACCAGTTGTTTTGCCTCAGGACTAAGTTTTCCAGCTTTTTCAGCCTTTCGAAGTTCAGTCATTAGTGGACCACTCTCAGGTGTATTCATAAATTGAATAAAGGGTTTACTGGGCTCATAATATCTTAAATACTTGTAATCTTTTGTTCTGACTCCCCTTTGCATATCATAACGCTCATCCATTCTACCCCTTGCAATGTGAACGTGTTCAGACTCAAGGTTTAGTTCTTTTCCAAGAAAAGCCCGTCCCTGCATTGTTGAAGGAACTTTAGCATTAGCCAAATTTAGAACAGTTGGAGCAAGATCAATAAAGCTAACCAATCTATTAATTTCACTACCAGGGTCACCAGGATAAAGGTTCTTATAGGTTTCAGGAATATAGACAATTAGGGGTACTTTAACACCTGTATCAAAAAGCCATCGTTTATGTCGAGGCAAACCAGTTCCATGATCAGAATAAAAGAAAATAATTGTATTGTTACTTTGTCCCGCATCCTCCAAATCTTGAAGTAAATTACTTATAACAATGTCCATTGTCGCAATATTATCATAATGTCTTGATAATAGTTCTCTAACCAGAGGCGTATCAGGATAATAGGGGGGAACATCTATATCTTGAGGATTGATTCGAAGGTGTTTAGGTAGCTCTTTTGTATACTGCTCATGCTTTTGTTTACTATTAATACAACTTTCATGAGTCATTGTCAAATTAAATATTGAAAAGAAAGGTGTATCCTCTTGAGGTCTATTTTTCCAATGTGCTTGTCTACCTGAATCATCCCATATTTCTCTATTTAAATCAAAATTATAATCCTCCTTTGTATTATTAGTACAATAGTACCCCTTACTTCTCAGCACCTCTGGATACATCAACACATCATCTGGTACCCACCCAGCTCTTTTCATCCATGGCTTTGAAGAAGACCTCATATCTAATGTTCCAAGCGAGGATGGGTACATTCCAGTAATTATCGAATTTCTTGCCGGGGCACAAACGGGAGCATTTGCAATTGCATTAATATATTTAAAACCTTTTGATGCTAGGCTATCTAATGTTGGGGTATGCGCTTTATTATCTCCATAGCAGCCTAGGTTAGGGCTTATATCTTCAACAGTTATCCAAAGAATATTTGGTGGTTTTGTATTAGTTCTTTCACAACTAAATATAACACACAGAACTAGTATGTAATTAATAAGTTTAATCTTTTTTATCAAAATCAAATTGTTTGGCCCAATTAAAATATTCTTTTTTTAAATATTCTGTCTTTTCTGGTTCTTTTTCTAAAAGGTCATTTTCTTCTATAGGATCTTCTTTAAGGTTATAGAGCTCCCATTTATTTTTGTTTGAAACCAATTTCCAATTTCGATCCCTGATTGCTTTTCCATTCCTCCATTGCCAGAAAATTGGTGTTGCTCTTTCATCATTTTGGTTTTCTCCCTTTATTGCAGATAAAAAACTTTTTCCATCAGCTGGTATTATGTTTTGACCATTTAATCTCTTAGGATATTCTACATTTAATATCTCTTGGAAGGTAGGTAAGACATCTATAAAATGTATAGGTGTACTTGCAATAATATTTTTATGTTTAATACCTTTAGGCCAAAAAGCAATTAGTGGAGTTTTAATCCCTCCTTCATGACTCCAGTTTTTGTATTCTCTGTATGGAGTGTTACTTACATTTGCCCAGCTTTTCCCTAAAGATTTCCAATTGGTTAATGTTCCAATTTCTCCTGTTCCACCACTTAGGTTTACAACCTCCCTCGAGCCTCCATTATCTGAGGCAAAAACAATAAGCGTATTATTTAATTCCCCCTTATTCTCTAACATAGAAAGTATTTTCCCAATATTCTGATCCAGCCGATCAATCATAGCAGCATATACCTCCATTGATCTGCTTTCCTCGGCTCTCTCATCCTTGCTTAGGCTACCCCAGTCTTTGAAAGCAGGAACTGATAGTGAGGCATCTTTTGGGATAATGCCAAGTTCTTTTTGTTTTTTAAATCTATCTTGACGAATTTTTTTATAACCTACATTGTAGTAATTTTTATATTTTTCTATATCCTCTGGCCATGCCATGAGGGGGTCATGAGGTGCTGTATAGGCGAGGTAAAGAAAAAAAGGTTTTTTCTCGTCAATCTTATTAATCCAATTAAGCGCATAATTTGTAAAAACATCGGTAGTGTAAAAATCCTTTGACTTGGGAGTATATGGATTAAAAACCTCTCCTTCGATTACCCAATTTCTGTAGGTTGTAGGGCTTCTTTTCATCCAACCTTTTTGAGCTGGTTGACCTTCTCCAGTTCTTTTTACTCCTGGATTAAAATGATTAGATGCACCATCTAAAAGCCCACTGTAATGATCAAATCCTCTCGTAATCGGGTTTTCTATACTGTGATGTTTTCCAGACCAAAGAGTTGTGTAGCCTGCAGATTTAAATAGTTCTCCCAGAGTTATGGCATTTTGCATTTTTAGTCTGAAGGTCTTATGATAACCGATTTGCTGAGAATACAAACCTGTTAGAAGGCAAGCTCTTGACGGAAAACATTTAGAGGTGTTATAAGCATTAGTAAATCTAACCCCTTCAAAAGCTAAACGATCAATGTTTGGAGTTTCAATTTCACTACCATAAGCTCCTATGTCCGAGAACCCCATATCATCAACAAGTATTAAGATGACATTTGGGGGTTGTAAAGAAATAGGTGACTTATTACATTTTGAAAAAATTAGAAGAATTAATGCAAAAGTTAGGATGCAATTTCTATAATTCACGAATCTTAATATTTTTAAATTTTATATCACCTGGATGGTGATCTTGAAGTAAAATTCTTCCCTCATTTGCAACTCCAAAGCCTTTTTTATCATAAAATTTACTTTTTTTAATAAGATTTTTGAATGTTTGGGAAAATCTGTCATATCTAACGACTAGAATATTGTTTAACCAGTGTTCTACATTTCCCCCCTCTACAATAATCCTTGCTTTATTCCATTCATTTGGTCCTTTTGATCTTAATTTATAGTTAAGAGATTTATTTTCGATAACATTTCTTTGTAATTCAGATAAGTTTTCTGAGGAAATAAGGTCATACAGTGAACCTACGGTACGGTTGCCATCAACTCCCATTTTAAAATCTTCATGGGCATCATCAAGAATTTGAAACTCTAGACCTATATTCCTCCCGTCACCGGCGTTAAGAGCATCTACAAAGTATTTAATTCCACTGTTCCCACCTTTTTGGACTTTAAAATCTAACTCCAATTCAAAATTGCTAAATTTTTCAATAGTAACAATATCACCAGATCTTTTTGGGTCTTTTTTAATCTTATGAGGATGAAAATGAATAATTCCATTTTCTAAAGTAATTCCAGATTCAGGAAAGAAATCAATTTCAGCACCCTTCCATCCCTTTGAAGTTTTTCCATCCCAAAGTAATTTCCAACCTTTTCTCTTTTCCTCAGGGGTTAATTTATTGTTTAAATAACTTATTTGTTTAGCATAAGCCATGTTGGGTGTTTTTCTAGAATCAAGATCTTCAGTAACTATTCTTATATTTTTCCACTTTATAGTTTTTCCTTCAAGCTCTTTTGCACTTATAGAATGTACCTGAAGTGCTATAAAACCTTCAGAGGTCATATCATCTACTAGATTTGAACATTGAATTCCATTAATGAAAGTTTTAATTGAATTACCAATTGCTTCAATCCTGACCTTATTCCAGTAACCATTTCTAAATGCAGCACTTCCATTTTTATTCATCGTTAGTGGATATAACCATCCTCTTCTTCCCTCATCGTAAATTCCACCGGTCCATGCTCTTTCACTTGTATCTAGCTCCGATTGATAACCGTGAACTCTCCCGTTCCTATAACTTTTTATAGAATTTGATCTAAATTGAATACCTGAGTTTAGACCAGGTGACACGAGAACTTCAACTTCAAAAATGAAATCTGAATACTTTTTCTTTGTACACAAAAAAGTATTTGGTGTTCCAGCTCTAGAAGTACCTACAATAGCATCACCTTCAATTCTGTATTTCGCAGTTCCATTTTTTATTTCCCATCCAGAGAGGTCTTTACCGTTGAATAGTTTTTTCCAGTCAGATTGTGCCTTAACTTCAAGAGAAAACATTATAGTTGTAATTATCAATAGTAGTTTAGTAAAAATTTTAAATTTGTCTTTCATTGTTATAACCATTAGTTATTTGAATATTGTGTGCGCACACAAATGTAACGTCTTAATGTTTAATCAAAAAATTATTAAGTGAAAATAAAACTAGTCATATTTATATCTGTAATTGTATGTAGTTGCAATACTTCTTCTAAAGAAAATCTGAACAAACCTAATATTATATTTATGATGTCTGACGATCACACAAGTCAGGCCTGGGGAATTTATGGAGGTGTTTTAGAAAAATACGTAATAAATAAAAATATAAAACGCTTAGCGGCCGAAGGAGTGGTCCTGGAAAATGCTTTCTGTACAAATTCTATTTGTGTTCCTAGCCGCGCATCAATACTTACCGGACAATACAGTCATAAAAACCAAGTTTATACTCTAACAGATGCTCTTGAATCTGATAAACTTAACGTTGCAAAGATTTTAAGGAGTTCTGGATATCAGACTGCTTTGGTAGGTAAGTGGCACCTTAAAAAACAACCATCAGGTTTTGATTATTTCAATGTACTTCCTGGTCAGGGAAGATATAATAATCCATTATTAAAGGATATTCACAATTGGGAGGATGGGAATAAAGGTGGAAAAGTATTCGATGGTTTTTCCTCAGATGTCATAATGGATGAGTCAATCAAATGGTTAGATCAGCGAGATAAAGACAAACCCTTTATGTTGATGACTCATTTCAAAGCTACCCATGAGCCATTTGATTATCCTGATCGTTTTAAAAATTTATTTGATGGGGAAACTTTACCGGAACCTGAATCTTTACTTGATTTTTATCCTGGAAAGTCAGGTAGAACCTTTGAAGGGCAAATACTTGAAATACTAACGGAACGTTGGACCAAAGCAACACAGACAAAAAGTAATAGATACCCTGGTTTACCATTTGACACCGAAGGTTTAGACTCTATTCAAATCAGAAAAAAAACATATCAAAAATTTGTAAAAGATTTTTTGAGATGTGCAGCTGCGATTGACGATAATATTGGTAAAATGCATGATTACTTGGAGGATAACAATCTAGCAGATAATACGGTTATTATTTATACTGCAGACCAAGGATATTTTCTTGGTGAACACGGAATGATGGATAAAAGAATGTTTTTGGAGGAGTCCTTACGGATGCCCTTTGTAATAAAATATCCTAAAGAGATACCTGCTGGTAAAAGAATAGATGATATTATCCTAAATATTGACTTTCCTTCATTAATATTAGATTATGCAGGTGTCTCACAACCGGATTCATTTCAAGGAAAGAGTTTCAGGTCCAATCTAATGCTTGAAACTCCTTCAGATTGGCGAAAGAATATGTACTATCGCTATTATGCCCACGCTGAAAACCGTCCTTCTCATATGGGTATTCGAACTAATCAACATAAATTAATTTTTTACTACGGACATCCGTTGGGTTTAAAAGGTACTTATACAAAAAAAACTACTCCTCCAGCTTGGGAATATTATGACTTGGAAAATGACCCTATGGAGTTAAGTAATCAATATAATAATATTGAAAACAAGAAAATTATCTCTCAATTAAAAAGAGATTTATTAAACTTAAGAACAAAGTTAGGCGATGAAAAAACTGACTCAGATGAGTTAAAAGTCATTCTTGAAAATCATTGGGAATAAAAATCACTTAATCAATAATAGCCTTGTACCTGTAATAATTTATATTATTTTTGAATTTTTAGTGTTCGAACACGTAAATTAGAATAATTAAGTATATTATATGAAAATGATTGAAGTTAAGCCCTACCTAAATTTAGGCTTTTCGTCTATACTTTTGTTTATAACAATTAATTGTTTTGGTCAAAAGAACCTCAATAAAAAACCAAACTTTATTGTTATTTTGACAGACGATCAGAGCTGGGTTGGAACATCTTTTTTAGCTGACCCAGGTGATCAGCGTTCTAAAAGTGATTATTACCAGACTCCGAACATGGAACGCATGGCAAATAAGGGAATGAGAATGACAAATGGATACGCACCTGCACCCTTTTGCTCTCCCACTAGAAAAAGTATTTTAACCGGGCTTACACCTGCCAAGCATGAATATCAAAAAGATAGAAACAATTGGACTACTGTTTTTAGAAAAAGGATGACAATACCCAAGATTCTTAAATTGGCTGATTCAAATTATGTCACTGCTCATTTTGGAAAATGGGATGCTAGATATGATCAATTTACGCCTGAAGAAATGGGATATGACTTTAGTGATGGATTGACTGGGAACAACACTGGAGGAGGTAAAAGCACATTAGATGTAAATGGGAGAGAAACTTCTTTTAAAATGGGAGATGCATGGCCTAAAACTTATGATGATCCAAAATTAATTTTCTCACTGACTCAAAGATCAAATGACTTTATAGAGGAACAAACCAAAAAAAACAAGCCCTTTTTTATCCAGATCTCCCATTACGCTGTTCATTTGGCAATTACCTACAGTAAAAAAAACATTACTAAATATAATAAAATAGAGAAAGGCAAAAAACACGCTACCCCAGAGTTTGCTGCTATGACTGAGGACATGGATGAGGGAATAGGAATTTTATTAGATAAAGTCTACTCGTTGGGAATTGCTGATAATACATACATAATCTTTTTATCAGATAACGGAGGAAGAACATCAATTCCGATTGGACCTGAACAAAAAATAGCTAGAAATTTTCCATTAAGAGGGGGAAAAGGGTCTATGTATGAGGGTGGACTAAGGGTACCTTTTGTAATTAGCGGACCAGGAGTTTCTAAAAACTCCTATTCTGACGTACCAGTTACTGGCTTAGATATTTTACCAACTGTAGCAAGATTAGCAGGATATCAAGGTTTATTACCGAATATTCTGGATGGAGGAAATATTCAGACTATTATTCATAACAATGGAAAAGGGAAAGTGGAGCGAAATAGTCCATATTTAATTTTTCACCAAGCTGCTAATAGAAAGCCAATATCTGCTATCCGTTTTGGGGATTATAAGTTGGTAAAAGATTGGAGATACAATAAATTAGAACTTTTTGATCTTTCTAGAGATTTAGAGGAAAAAGTTGATCTATCAAAAAAAATGCCTGACTTGGTTAAAAAATTAGATAAAGCATTGATTAAATTTTTAGAAGATTCTGATGCTGAGACAAAGCAAATCAAAACATAAACTTGAATAATGAATAATTCTAGAAGAAAATTTATTAAACAATCAGGAAGTTTATTACCACTCCTGATTTCACCATCAATTTATTCTAATTTCAAATTAATTCATACAAAACAGATTAATATTGATCAAATCAATTTGTTTTTGATTAATGTTAACAAGGAGCGAAACTTCAGTTATGGTGTTTGGAAAAATAGGCAACATGTAATGATTAATATTAAAGGAGGAGATCATATAGGCTGGGGTGAAACAAAAGTTTCCAGTAATAAGCCCAATTTTGATATTGCTGCTTGGTCAAATGAATTTAAGAAACTCAGAGGTATGAATTTGGGTGAAGCTATTGATGAGGTAAGAAATCAATTTCTTCAAGGTAATTGGCACCCCATAATTACAGAGGGGCTGTTAATGACCCTATATGATTTAATGGGTAAATTGGAAAACAAACCCACTGTAAAAATATGGGGCTTGAAAGGCACTAATCCAGTGCCTGCAATTTTCTGCATTTTAGAGAGAGATACTGAGTTGGTTGTTAAACAAGCAAGAATAGCATTAGATCAGAATATGCATCGTTATGTAAAGATTAAGATGTTTGGAGAACTCGATGTCGATAAAAGAAATGTTAGTGCACTTAGAAAATTTCTTGGACCTGATTCATTTATCTTAGGTGACCCTAATCGAGGGTATAGTCATGTCGTTGGCAGAACTTCAAGGAGTAATCCAGCTAAATATTGTGGGGTGAAAGTCCTCAATAAATTATCTAAAATAATGATTTCTCTGAACGAGGCTGGAATGGATGGAGTTGAAGATCCGGCGAGTTTAATGAAAGAGGAATTAATCTTTTTACAGGCAAATGTTGGTAAATTATCGATTGTTCCCGACAAAATTATGCGACCGGCATCAAAAAGCATAAAATATTTTGATAAGCGGATGGGAAATTATTTTAATCTTCATCCTAATCAAATGGGAACTTTTACCGAGATTAATGAAATTTCTAAAGTTATTAAGGCTTCTAATAAGGGTATTATGATTGGAGACGGCAGTTATATTGGTGCAGCTTGTACCTTTTGGCAACAACTAGCAATTGGAAATGAAGCCTCATGGGTAGAGGCAATGGAAAAACCCCAGGAACAAGACGCCTTTTTAAAGTGTGTTGAAGAAAAAGTAACAGAGCTTAATAATGAGGGAAAAGTCGCCGCTGATTTTAAACCTGGATTCGGATTAAAAGTCAATGAAAATAAATTGCTATCCCTATCTAATAAATATTTAAAAATTTAAAATGAAAAAAATCTTACTTTACATTCTATTGATTGGGCCATTGGTTAATGGACAACGTCCTGTCGATCTTGTCAATCCTCTTGTCGATTCTGCTAATTCGAGATGGTTCTTTTTTAGTTCTGCTACCCGTCCATTTGGAATGGTGAATTTAAGTCCTGATATGGGAACGGCTGGTGCTTGGGAATCTGGATATCGATACAATCAAAAAAAAATAAATTTTTTCAGTCATATTCACGCTTGGCAATTATCTGGTGTACCCGTATTACCAACTACTGGTAAAATTAAGCCACACCTAGGTCCAAAAGATTATGGCTCTAATTATTCTCATGATCACGAAACGGTTGAGGCTGGCTATCACTCGGTTATTTTAGATGATTATAATATTAAGGCTGAATTGACATCCACATTAAGGGTAGGATTTCACCGTTATACCTTTCCTAAATCTGATCAAAGTGCAGTTATTTTAGATTTATCAGCTCAATTGGGACCGTCAGGAACAGATAGTGGTTATGTGAAAAAAGTTTCTAACCAACAACTTAATGGTTATGCTGTAATGGAAAAAACTAGAAGAAGACCAAAACCAACTAAGGTTTTCTTTACTATTCATTTTAATAAACCATTTGATGCGCTTCATGCTTTTAAAGATGGGGAGCTAAAGGGAGTAGTTAAGAAATTTGAAGGTTCGAACGGGGGGGTATATCCAGTTTTTAAGACCCGGGAGGGGGAGCAGTTACTCATGAAAGTAGCTATTTCATATGTTAGTATTAAGCAAGCTGAGTTAAATCTAAATACTGAGCTACCCCATTGGGATTTTAATGCTGTTGTTAAGGATTCTAAAAACCAGTGGAATGACTACTTAGGCAGAATTGAGATTAAAGGAAATACTAAAGAACAACAAGTTCGTTTCTATACCGATTTGTGGCACGCACTCCAGGGGAGAAGAATAATTAGCGACGTAAACGGTAAGTACAGTGATATGACAGGAGATACACAAAGGATTGGACAAATCCCTCTAGATGTTAGTGGAAAGCCAAAGTTTAATCATTATAATTCTGATTCTTTTTGGGGAGCTCAATGGACTTTAAATACCCTATGGCATTTGGTTTACCCAAGAATTACTGAGGAGTTCATCAATTCAATGTTATTGATGTATGATGATGGAGGTCTTATTCCTAGAGGTCCTTCAGGGGGTAATTACACCTATGTGATGACAGGTGCATCTACAACTCCTTTTATTGTAAGTGCCTACATGAAAGGGATCAGGGGCTTTGATATTGATAAAGCCTATGAGGGAATGCTCAAAAATGCTATGCCAGGTGGGATTATGAGTAAAGTAGGCTATGAGCATTACACTAACAAAGGTGGGGGAATTGAATATTATATTGATAGGGGTTATGTTCCATTTCCACTGTATGAAAAACAATATGGTTACCATCAATGTGGACCTGGAGTTACAATGGAGTATGCATACCAGGATTGGACATTGGCTCAAATGGCAAAGGCATTAGATAAAGATAGCGATTATAAAATGCTTATCAAAAGAGCAGCTAATTATAGAAATATTTATGATTCTTCAAGTGGTTGGATGCGTGGGAGAACATTGGATGGAAATTGGATAGAACCCTTTGACCCATTAGTTTATGAGGGCGACTACAAAGACCCACTTGGTTCAGGGTTTGTTGAGGCTACAGCCGCCGCGGCTACTTGGTTTGTTCCTCATGACTTGGCGGGACTTGCTGTATTGATGGGTGGTAAGGATATTGCTGCAAGGAGATTAAACCAGTCTTTTCTAATTGCTAAACAGCATGGATTTGTAGCTCATAACTACAGAGGAGATAATTTTGTTTCAAGTTATAGAAGAAGAGCTTTTATTAACTACGGAAATCAACCCTCTATGCAAACTGGCTATATTTTTAATTATTTTGGACAGCCATGGCAAACGCAAAAATGGGTTAGAGAAGTTATTGAAGAAGTTTACAGCGATAATGATCCCCAGCATGGCTACAGCGGTGACGAAGACCAGGGACTAATGGGGGCATTGAGTGTACTTATGAAAATCGGGCTTTTCGAGATGAAGGGGGGGGGCAGATATTAACCCTGCATATGATCTTTCCAGCCCCATATTTGATCAAATTATAATTCATTTGGATAAAGACTATTATCAGGGTGGAAATTTTAAAATAGATGTTCTAAATAACAGTCCAAAAAATAAATTCATTCAAAGTGTTAAGCTAAATGGAAAACCGCTTAATCAATCTTGGTTCCATCACAACGATTTGGTAAAAGGAGGTGTTTTGGAATATGTTTTGGGGCATGAGCCCAATTATGATTGGGCAACAGCGGATGAATTACTTCCTTTAAGTATGTCAGATTAATTGTAAAAACCGTGGAAAAAAAGGTTGGATTTGGAATTATAGGTACTGGTAATATTGCTAAATTTCATGCTGACTGTATTGAAAAAATTGACAATGCTAATCTTTTAGGAGTAGTTAGCAAATCTGAAACTAGAGCTAAAGCTAAAGAAGTTTGTAAACTTTATGATTGTCCTGTTTTTTCAGAAATAGAAAGCTTGCTCAAAATTCCTGAAGTCGACATTGTTTGTATATGCAATGAAAGTGGATTACATGGAGCAACAATAACTAAAGTTGCAAAGGCAGGAAAAAATATTCTTTGTGAAAAACCATTAGAAACTACAATTGAAAGGATTGATAAAATCGCTGCTGTGGTAAAATCCTCAGGTATAAAAATCGGTTGCGTGTTTCAAAATCGAGAAAATCCTGAATACATAAAATTGAAAAATTATTTTGATTCAGGCATATTAGGAAAAGTTTTATTATGTCAAGCAACTATTCATTGGTATCGCCCCCCAAATTATTATAAGAATTCATGGCGAGGCACACTTTCGATGGATGGAGGAGCTGCACTAATTAACCAAGGGATCCATACTGTTGACTTAATAATTGATCTGATGGGAGAGGTTAGTGAAGTTAGTGGTTATATTGACACCCTTTATCACAAAATTGAGGGGGAAGACATCGGAGTAGCTTCTTTTAAATTTAAAAGTGGTGCGTTAGGCACTTTATCTTTTGGAACCTCCATATATCCAGGTGAGCCAGAATCAATATCTATTTATGGAACAAAGGGAAGTATTTATTTTTCCGGAGGTAAAATTATTTCATCTACAATTGATAAAATAAATAACCATTTAATTGCCAATAAGATAGATTTAGGCTCTGGAGCTTCTGATCCCATGGCAATTAGTGATCAACTTCATATTAGCACGATAAAAAATATGATTAATGTGATATTAAATGATGAAAAGCCTAAAGTAGATATTTATGAAGCGAAAAAGTCGGTTACTTTGATTAATGCAATTTATCAATCAAAAGGAAATAGAATAGTAATTAATTAGAAAAATGAAAAAAAATAAAAATATTATTGCTTGTGGAATAATTATTATTTCTCAGATATTAATTGCTTGTCAGACACATAGCAAAAAAGAAACAAAACCCAATGTTATTTTAATAATGGCTGATGATATTGGATTTGAGTGTTTAAGTATTAATGGTAGTACCTCATACAAAACTCCAGTACTGGACTCATTGGCTAAAAATGGAGTAAATTTTAAAAGAGCACTTTCACAACCTTTATGCACCCCGTCAAGAGTTAAAATTATGACAGGAAAACATAATTATAAAAATTACGAATATTTTACCTATTTAAATCCAAATCAAAAAACCTTTGGAAACTTATTTAAAGAAAATGGTTATAAAACTGCAATAGTAGGCAAATGGCAACTTAATGGTATTCAATACAAGATTGATGGATTTAATGATAATAGAAGACCAAATCATTTTGGTTTTGACGAATATTGTTTATGGCAATTAACAAAACTGAAATCCGATGGTGAAAGATTTGCTAACCCATTAATAGAGCAAAATGGAGAGTTTTTACCGAGAGATAAAGATGCTTATGGACCAGATGTTGTTTCTGATTACGCTATTGAATTTATAAAAAAGAATAAGGATAACCCCTTCTTTATTTACTATCCAATGCTTCTAGTTCATAGTCCATTTGTCCCTACCCCTGACTCGCCAGAGTGGAAATCAATTGACACAAGATCACAGAAAAATAACCGCTTTTTTATTGATATGGTTGAATATATGGATAAGGTGATAGGAAAAATTAGTAAGGAACTTTCTAAACAAGGGATTGCTGAAAATACTCTTATTTTATTTGTGGGTGATAACGGTACCAATGTTAATTTAGTTACTGAAACGAAAAATGGACCTGTTACAGGGGGTAAGGGAAATACAATTACTCACGGTCATCATGTTCCAATGGTAGCTAATTGGCCAAAAAAAATCAAAAGCCCAACTCAATACAATGGTTTAATAAATATGAATGATTTTTATGCAACTTTTTGTGATATTTTAAAAGTTAAAAATGAATCAGATGGATTAAGTTTTATGGATGTTCTAACAACAAATAATTTTTTGAAAAGAGAAATCACAACAATTTACTATGATCCTCACCATCACTATAGATCAAATGTTTCAAAGCTCAGAAATGTTTTTACACAAAATCCGAGGTATAAATTATATAAGGATGGTCGTTTTTTTGATATGAAAAATGACATTTTAGAGACTAGCCCACTTAGTGATGAAGAATTAGATAAAGAACAAATGGTAATAAAGAAAAAGTTAGCGGTTGAATTAGCTAAATTTCCAGAATTACCGGAGAAAAATTTTTAAAAACAACTAGATAAATGTATCTAAAATCAACAATATTTTTTTTTTCATCACTATTGATTTTATCATGTAATACTTCAATTACAAATAATCAAAAGAAACCAAATATTGTTTTCATATCTATTGACGATTTAAATGACTGGGTAGGTTTTTTAGGTTACAAAAAAGCCATTACCCCGAATATGGATAGGTTAGCCGAAAATGGTTTTTCTTTCTCCAACGCTCACTGTCCTGCTCCTATTTGCGGGCCATCTCGAACGGCAATTCTAAGTGGTATGTATCCTGTAACTTCTGGTGTTTATGATAACAATATTAAGTTTAGCAGAGATTTACCAAATGTTATTACATTGCCCGAACACTTTAGAAAAAATGGATATAAAGTTTACGGTGTAGGGAAGTTGTTCCACGGAGGGGTATCTAATGTTCCTGAAGCAGCTTTTGATGAATACGGAGGAAGAATTGGGTCAGCTGCGCCTTTTAATTCGTCAGATTTGCACAATAGCAAACAAAATCCAAACCATGAAGTCACAATTTTAGGTAAAAAATTTCAACTTCCTATAAATGGAATGCCTGCTGATAGATATTGGAACAAAGCTCATACATTTGATTGGGGTGCAGTGGACTTACCTGACAGTTTATTTTCCGACCGTGTCAGTGTAGATTGGGCTATTGATCGACTTGATAAAATTAAAAATAAACCCTTCTTATTAACCCTAGGTTTTGAGCGTCCCCATCAGCCCCTTTTTAACCCCAAGAGGTTCCACGAAATGTATCCACTTGATAAGGTAAGTTTGCCAGAGGTGCCAATTGACGACTTTCAAGATTTGCCCTATCGTGCAAAGCAATTGGCTTTATATCCGAAAACTTCAGGAAGACATAAAACAGTAGTTAAATATGGGCAATGGGAGAATGCAGTGTCTTCTTATTTAGCTTCAGTCTCATTTGTTGACGAACTTATTGGAGATGTCGTGAAAGCTCTTGAAAAAAGGGATTTAATGGAAAATACATGGATCGTGCTTTGGTCAGATCATGGCTGGCATCTTGGAGAAAAGTCTCATTGGGGAAAAGCAACAGGGTGGTATCGGAGTACGAGGGTCCCTTTTTTGCTCGTACCACCCAAAGGAAATACACAATTTAAAAGAGCTGTCAAAGTAAATAATATGGTGAACCTTCTCGATTTAGCACCTACTATGTCGGACATAGCTGGTATTCCAAAGAAAAAATCCTGGGAAGGAAGGAGTTTGATGCCAATCTTAAAACAACAAGTAAAATTATGGAAGGAAGTCACTTTGACTACTTTTTCAATTGGTTCACATACCATTTCAACTCCTGATTGGCAGATGATATCTTATTACGATGGAAGCTTTGAGATGTATGATCTGACCAATGACCCAGATCAATTCAATAATATTGCTGACCAGCCCCAAATGAACGCTGTTATCAATCAATTAAAAAAGCACATTCCAGAAGAACCTAATTGGAAATATTTTATTCGTTATGGTGATTATAAAATTTTAGTCCCCAAAAAAGGATCTATTCAGGTGTTTAATCAAATTTTAGAGGGAAAAAACGACGAGGATATTGCTAATGAGATTCCAGAATTAGTTAAAAAAATTAGTACTTATATTTATGATAATCAACCTAAAAAAAAGAAATTTTCAATTGATTCTTTATAATTTTCACTTATGTTAAAAGAAACTAATAAATCAAAATGTACTTTAATTGTGTTTACGTTGATGATCTTTTTTAACACAACTTTTGGACAGGAAAAACCCAATATTATTTTTATCATGGCAGATGATTTAGGTTATGCTGATGTTGGGGTCTATGGACAGAAACTAATTAAAACTCCCAATATTGACCAATTGAGTGCTGAAGGTATGAGATTCACTGATTATTACTCTGGAGCTGCTGTTTGTGCACCGGCACGAAGTGTGCTTATGACCGGTCTTCACACTGGTCACACACGTATTCGTGGTAATTTTGGAAAAGGAGGGGTTGTTGGGCTGGCTGGAAAACAAGGTAGGGTTCCAATCAAAGAAGAAGATTTAACTTTAGCAGAAGTTTTACAAGAAAATGGTTATATAACTGGAATGATTGGAAAATGGGGATTGGGAGAACCCAACACCTCTGGTGAACCCAATAAAAAAGGCTTTGATTTTTTCTACGGCTTTTACAACCAAAGGCGGGCTCATTCTTACTATCCTGATTATATTTGGGAGAATACCAATAAAGTTAAACTTCACGGGAATGAAAATGAACAAAATCATCAATACACCCACAATCTATTTGCAGATGAATCGGTGAACTTTATTGATAGAAATCATCAAAAACCTTTCTTCCTTTATTTACCGGTTTGTATCCCTCACAGCCGATATGAGCTTCCTGACAATGGAATTTATACTCACAAAAAGGGTTGGACTGACTTACAAAAAAAATATGCTGCTATGGTAACCCGTTTGGATGAAACCGTAGGAAGAATCGTAAAAAGACTAGATGCGCTAGGAATTTCAGATAAAACCTATATCTTTTTTACCTCTGATAATGGCCCAGCAGAAATCGTAAACGATTGGGAAATCTTTAATAGTAATGGAATTTACAAAGGGATGAAACGCGATCCATACGAGGGGGGAATAAGAGTTCCTTTCATAGTTCGTCATCCCAAAAAAATTACCCCTGGTTCAATAAGCGATCAGGTAGGATATTTTGCTGACTTTTTCCCAACTATATTAGAATTAATTGGATTAAAAAGTGATGAGATTTTTGACGGTAATAGTATTGCTGGGGTTTTACATGGGACTAAAAAATCCACTGATGTGCCGCCACTTTACTGGGAGTTTTATGAGAAAGATGGTTGGCGAGCTACCCGTTTTGGAAAATGGAAAGCTATTCAAAATAACCTTCACCAAAGCCACCAAGGTCCGATTGAATTATATGATTTGTATCGAGATCCCGCCGAGACTTTTGATATCAGTCAATCACATCCTCAGCTGGTAGAAAAGGCGAAAAAAATATTTAAAACGGCAAGCTTCCCTTCTGAACACTATTTTTGGAAATTTCAACAGAGAGAAGCAACAGATATTTACAATAATTAGTAAAAATTAAATGAAAAAAATCCATTACTTATACAATGTCATCTTCCTTTTTTTAAGTTCTGTTATTACAGCACAACACAATAAAGGGTCAATAAATGAGGTAGTTGAATTAATTGATAAGGTAATTAATTGGCAAAACCAGCAAACAGATCATATTAAAAAGTACACCCTAACTAACTGGCAATTTGCAACCAACTATATAGGGATGATGAAAGCTTTCAAGACCACCGGTAACTTAGCTTATCAAAACTACTTAAAAAAGATAGGTGAGGACCACAAATGGCAAACTATACCAGACATGTATCATGCTGATAAAATTGCCGTTTCGCAGGTTTATCTTGATTTATATAAACAACTGGGAGGGGAGGAGCTGATTAAAAATACTAAGTGGGTATTAGATGCTAACTTGATTAGGAATAAACCAGAACCTGACGTAAGATATAATAATAATCCCTATAAACATGAGTGGTGGAGCTGGTGTGATGCTCTTTTTATGGCACCTCCAACTTTTGCAAAAATGTATGAAATCACAGGCGATAATAAATATTTGGACTATGCTATTGAGAAATGGTTGGTGACTACTGATTACTTATGGGATAAAAAGGAAAATTTAATATATCGTGATGATCGATATTTTGGTAAAAAAACAACTTCTGGAAAGAAAATCTTTTGGAGTAGAGGAAATGGTTGGGTTTTCGCAGGCTTAGTTCACATGTTAGAAATTATTCCAAAGGATTACCCTAAACGAAAGCTGTTAGTTGATCAATTCCAAAAAATGGCTTACAGACTTTTAGATCTTCAAGAAAGAACTACAGATGGATTATGGCGGTCTAATCTTTTAGATCCTGGAATTTTTGCGTATTTAAATCGAAAAGGGGATAAATTTATTGAAACAGCCAAAGTTGATATCCCCGAAAATAGTGGAAGTGCATTTTTTTGTTATGGTTTTGCTTGGGGTATAAATAATGGTTTATTAGAACCTAGTTTATTTGAAAAGCCTATGGTTAAATCTTGGAGTGAATTGATTAAACATGTAAATAGTGAAGGTCGTTTAGGTTATGTACAGCCAGTAGGTAAGGACCCCAAACCCTATGGGGCTGAATCATGGCAGGAGTTTGGAACAGGAGCTTTTTTGTTAGCAGCATCTGAATATATTAACTATTTAAGAAATCCTATCAAAAAAGATTTAATTTCATTTTATAAAAGATCACTACTCTATGAAAATAATTTCTCAACTCAAAATGATTTAGATAAATGGATTCTTGAGGGAGATGCAAAAGCAATAATTAAAGATAATTGGTTGGAAATGTTTTCCCCTAATGAAAAATCACATCATGTTTTTTGGTGTCCAAAAGAATTACCTAGTAGTTTTATGGCAGAGTGGGAAATGCAAAATCTTAATACTAATGCTGGCCTTTGTATTGTCTTTTTTTCAGCAAAGGGAATTAATGGACTTGATGTAATGCATCCCAGTCAAAAAAAAAGATTTGGTGTTTTTAATCAGTACACAAAAAGTGATCTTAATAACTATCATATATCATATTATACTAATAATCCAAAAAAACCCAATAGACCATTTGCTCATCTAAGAAAAAATAAAGGTTTTACAACAGTTCAATATGGAGAGAAAGGAATAGATGCTAATTCTAAATCTATTCACAAAATTCGACTTGTAAAGAAAGATAATCATATATCAATGTTCATTGATGATAGAGAAATAATTAATTGGAAGGATCACGGATTAAAATATGGAGAACAGCATACAGGAGGAAAGTTTGCATTCAGACAAATGCAATGGTCACATTTTAGATATAGAAATTTTAAAGTTTGGAATATAAATTAATAAATATGAAAAAAAAATTTAATACTTTGATCTTTTTTTGTCTTTTAACAGCAATTATAAACGCACAAAAAAAACCAAATGTAATTATCATTTATACTGACGATCAGGCAACATTAGATGTCAATATTTTAGGGGCTAAAGATCTTGTTTCACCTAATATGGATAAATTAATGTTAAGTGGAACCACATTTACTCAGTTCTACGCTTCTCCAGTTTGCTCTCCTTCCCGTGCATCATTATTAACTGGTAAAAACCCTCAAAGAGCAGGTGTACCTGGAAACGCAGGACAAGATTTAAGTAGAACATCTGGGCTCCCACCCTCTGAATATACAATGGCCGAGATGTTTAAAGATAACGGTTATGCAACCTACCTGATTGGAAAATGGCATTTGGGGTATCAACCAGAAATGCGTCCAAATCAGCAAGGATTTGATTATAGCTTTGGTCATTTGGTTGGTTGTATAGATAATTATTCTCATTTCTACTATTGGGGAGGGGACAATAATTATGTAGGTGGACCAAACAGACATGACCTATATCGAAACGATGAAGAGATTTTTTTAGATGGAGAATATTTTCCTGATTTAATGGTAAAAGAAGCTAAAAAAGTAATCGATAAAAAGTCAGAGGATCCATTTTTTATCTTTTTTGCAATGAACACCCCACACTATCCGTATCAGGGTTATGCAAAATGGATCAAATATTATAGGGATAAAGGCGTTAAGCATCCCCGAGATCTCTACGCCGCTTTTTTAACAACCCAGGATGAAAAAATTGGAGAGTTAATTGAATTACTTGAAGACAATGAACTAAGAGAAAATACTATTATCATATTTCAATCGGATAATGGACATTCCACTGAAACACGCGCTTATCATGGGGGAGGATTCACCGGTCCTTATCGAGGTGCAAAACAAAGTTTATTTGAAGGGGGAATTCGTGTGCCAGCTGCCATATCTTGGCCAGGTAAAATTCCATCAAATCAATTTAGAGATCAAATGAGTGTTAATGTAGATTGGATGCCTACTTTGATCGATTTATGTGGTTTTGATATGGACACTTCTGATTTGGATGGTAAATCACTATTGCCCATAATTGAAAATGAAAATACACCCTCCAATCACGAGAAAGGTTATTGCTGGGAGTTTGGAAGAAGAGGGGATCCTACTTGGGTTGCAAGAAAGGGAAAATGGAAACTATATGCCAACCCTTATGATACTAGTAGAAGAGAGTATACTTATCCTGAAAAATTTGTACTTTTTGATTTGGAAAATGATCCCGGAGAGTCTGTTAATTTATATGATCAAAAGCCAAATATTGTTAATGAACTAAAATCATTATATAAAGCCTGGAAAAGTAAACAATGAATTTAAAATTTATATTTTTTTCGTTTTTGTTAAGTACTATTATAATCAGTTGCCAACCCCAAAAAAAAGAAATTGATTTAGGTGGTTTGGAGCTTCCTGAAATGGTATATCCCAAGTACAGGAGATGGATGTCTCCAGATAACGGAGATCTTGCCAGATTTAAAAGCCCTAGTCTTCAATGGCCATCAATGAATTCAAAAAAATATAACATAAGACTGGCAAGAGATAAAAATTTTACCCAAGATTTAATCTCCATAGATAAGATTCCTTTTACAATGATTAATGTTCATCAGCCTTTAGAAAAGGGATTGTGGTTCTGGCAATTCAAATCAATTAATGGAAATTGGAGCGAAATTGCTTCTTTTAAAATTGACAATAGTTCAATTGATTTTGTTCCTCCAAGTTTCGATACCCTTTTGAATTCCATACCTAAAAGTCATCCAAGGGTATTAGTGAAAAAGGAAAATTGGGATAAAGTTAGCATAAAATCCACGTTGTATGAAGAGAGCAAAAAAATTATAGAACAAGCTGACAAAATTATTTCAAGGAGAATTCCAAGTGAGCGAGACGCTCAAATTCAATTTAAAGGAAGAGATGCATCTGAGACAGAAAAAATTAAAAAGAATTTTAGTCAAAAAGTTGGATTTGAGTTTGGAAAATCACTTAATATTTTGACAAAAGCTTATGTGTTATCAAAAAAAGATAAATACTATACTTCAGCACTTAAGTGGATGCGTGAGGCAATAACTTGGGATCCGAGGGGATTAACTAGAATTAATGATTTTGGTGATGCAATGATAATGCAATCCCTAGCTATTTCAATTGATGTTTTTTGGGACAGATTAAGTGAAAAAGATAAACTAGATGTATTAAATCAAATTATTACTCGTGGAGAGGGTTTTTATGATCATTGGACTGGTAATTATTCTCTTGCAAACAGAAACTCTTCTATGCATGTTTGGCAACATATACTTCATAATTTATTTCTAACCTCTATTGCTTTAATTGATGAAGTCCCAGAGGCCTCAAAATGGTTAAAATATATTTATGAGTTGTGGCTGGCACAGCATCCTAAAATGGCAGAAAATGATGGAGCCTGGTTTAATGGAACAGGATATATGAGGATGAATGTTATGACACTTCTTGATATTCCATATAAATTAGGAGAATTTACAGGGGTTAACTTTTTTGTGGTCCCCTGGTATAGGAACTTTATCAGATGGCTTACTTATTCTTACCCCCCGGGAGCCACTAGTGATGGATTTTGTAATGATGGAAAAAAATGGCCAATACCAAATTTAGAATATGCAGCATTTTCAGATGCTTTTGCAAGAATTACGGGAGATCAAATGGCACTTAAATACTCTAGATCAGTTCTAGCCACTCTAAAAGAAATTGATGAACCTATAATTGATCTTGGTTACACAGGTGGAGCTATTGAAAAAGTTGATCTTTCTGATGATCTCGAGTATGCATGGTTTAGAATAACAAATGGTTATGAAATACCTTTACCTATAATTGACAATGAAAAAGAATTACCTGATGCAGAAATTTTTCCTGATGTTGGGGTAGCTTATATGAATTCAAATCGCAAAGACATTAAAAATAATCTAAGGATTTCTATAAAAAGTTCACCCATGGGGCCACTTGCTCACACCCATGCTGAACATAATACTTTCAACATTGCATTCAAGGGTAAAAGACTATTTTATAATTCTGGTTATCGTCCCTGGATGGGTGCTCCACATACTCAGGCCTGGTATAAACATACTCAAGGACATAATGGGATTTTAGTTGATCAAAAAGGACAACTTTATGATGCAGGTGCATATGGTTTTTTACCAAGATTTATTAGAGGTAAGTCACTTTCTTATGCTGTCGGAGATGCATCACACGCATATCAGGCTCATGAATTATCAATGAAAGCTAGAAAAGACAATACCCCCAATGATATGGAAGTTGATGTTTTTAAAAGACATTATATTTTACTTAAGCCTAATATTTTTATAGTCTATGATGATTTAGAATCAAAAAGTCCAGTCGATTGGAGTTGGTTAATTCATAATTATGATGGCTTGAAATTGAACTCGGAAAATAAAACTGTTGAGACAATCTACAAAGATAGAGGGGGCAAGGTAACCCTCTTTGGTTCAACAGATCTAGACTATTCCGTCACTGATAAATTTTTGGTAGAGCCGAAAAACTTTATTGGTAAAAAAGATCCTTACGGAAATCTACTTACCTACAAAAATCACTGGCATTTTAAGGCGACCTCTAAGGATAAACAGCAAAAGATGAGGTTTTTGGCTATTATTCGAGTTAGTGATAATTTAAATTACCACCCCATTGTTTTAAATAATGATGATAAGTTTGAAATTAATGGGTGGACAATAAAGGCGAATCTTGATATTTCAACCCCTGCATATATAAATATTATTAATGATGATCTTGGTTTGAATTTTCAATCTAATATTTCCGATGAAGATGATGTTAGTAAGTTAATCGAGATTGTCAATGGTGAAAAAATAATTAAAACGGTATCTGATAGCTATCCAGCTAGCATAATAAGTGCCTCAAAAAGAACTAATGAATAACCACAAACTTTTAAGCTTTATTTTTTTATTAATGCTGCTAAATACTTTTTTAGCATGTAGACCCTCTCAAACATTGAATTCATCTCCCAATGTACTGATGATTAGCATTGATGATCTTAATGATTGGATAGGAGTATTAGGAGTTAATCCAAATGTAAAAACACCAAATATAGATAGATTAGCAAAAGAGGGATTTTTGTTTTCTAATGCTCATTGTCAAGCTCCTATTTGCGGCCCATCAAGAGCATCTTTACTATCAGGTTTAAGACCATCCACAACTGGTATATACGGGCAAATAAGGGATGAGAATTTAAGAAAAGCACATCCTGTTTTAAATCAAATTAGCTTTTTACCAGAATATTTTGCAAATAACGGATACAAAACCCTTGGAGTAGGTAAAATTTTTCATGGTCATGCACCCAAAGGGGTTTTTCAAGTTTCTGGCGGAAGAATAAAAGGTTTTGGTCCAAAACCAAAAAATTTTTTTAGGTGGAGTCAAAAAGGAACATCTACTGATTGGGGAATTTTCCCTAATAAGGATAGTTTAATGTACGACTTCAACTACGCTAATTGGGCAAAAAATGAACTTGAAAAGAATCATAATGCTCCTTTTTTTATGGCCGTTGGATTTATAAGGCCTCATGTTCCATGGTATGCTCCAAAAAAGTGGTTTGATTTATACCCCATAGAAGATATTTCTCTTCCTAAATATGACCCTGATGATTATGATGATCTGCCGCGAATTGCAAAAGATATAGCACACAGAGGAATGATGCCAACAACAGATTGGGCTATTAAAAATAGAGAGTGGAAATATATTATTCAAGCATATTTAGCATGTATTTCTTTTGTTGATCATCAAGTAGGCATAGTACTTAGTGCACTTGAAAAAAGTAAACATAAGGAAAATACAATAATTGTTTTATGGTCAGATCATGGTTATGAAATTGGAGAGAAAGGAACCTTTGGAAAGCATACCCTCTGGAGTGAGTCTACCAGAGTTCCACTAATGATTAAATTACCAGGGATGAAGGGTGGTAAAAAGATAAAAAATCCGGTAGAGCTACTGGATTTATATCCAACTTTACTTGAAGTGACTAATCTACCAAAAAACCCCTTAAATGAAGGGAAAAGCCTTATTTCACTAATTAATGGAAAGATTGAAGATTCAGTACCAGCAATTACAACTTATGGAATGAATAATCACAGCTTAATAAATCAAACTCACCGATATATTAGATATGAGGATGGATCTGAGGAGTTGTATAATTTAATTAATGATCCAAATGAGAGAAATAATATAGCAAATCAAGATGGCTCAAACATAATAAAAAGGAATTTTATTAGACATATTCCAAGTTTAAATGAGCCCTGGTCACCAAGCAGTTATAATACTGTTAATGATTATTTTAAAAGAACATCAAATAGTGAGGATTTAACATTTTACAAGGATAAAAATAACCAATAATGATTTTAAAAAAAGTTTTTATTATAACAGTTTTAGTAAGCTGTTTTGCTAACTCACAAATAGATAAAGGCCCTTATTTTGCAACTGGAATAAGAATTGGAGATGTAAGTCAAAATGAAGCTATTATTTGGACTAGATTAACAAAAAATAAAATTAGAGTAAATAATGCCCCACTTCCAATTTCTCTATACGTTCATCCTGAGACAGGAAAAAGACATTTAAGAGAAACAAGAAGAGATAAAGATGGAATGGTATATTTCCCCCAGGGTTTTGATATTAATACTGTTGAGGGTGCTGTTCCAGGTGCTGAAGGAGATGTAAAAATTAACTTCAGACAAAAAGGTTCTGAAAAATGGAATTTTACAGATTGGAGGTCAGTTTCAAAAAAAGCTAATTACAGCATAAAATTTATTTTAACTGATCTTGAACCTGGAGTGACTTATGAGATTTTAGTTGAGGGTAGATCTAGTAATCAGCATAAGGTTTCCTCAAAAATAAAGGGAATTTTTAAGACACCTCCAGACCCTGAAATTTCGAAGAAAATAGTTTTTGCTGCTAGTACTTGTCAGGGGTACCCCGATCAAGATCTACCAGATGGATACAAAATATATCCATTTTTAGAAAGTCTTGATCTTGATTTTTTTGTACATGCTGGAGATATAGTTTACTATGACAATCTAGCAAAAAACAAAAAAATGGCCCATTACCATTGGGATAGAATGTTCAGTTTACCAACTAATAAATCATTCCATTCAAAGGTTACAAGTTATTTTGAAAAAGATGATCACGATGCTTGGTTTAACGATAGCTATAGAGGAATTGAAACATCTTTTATGGGGAGTTTTACATTTGACCAAGGACTTGAGGTTTTTCGTCAGGAAATGCCAATCAAAGACAAAACATATAGAACATTTAGATGGGGTAAAGATCTTCAAATTTGGCTTGTTGAGGGAAGAGATTACAGAAGCCCAAACACGATGAAGGACGGCCCTAAAAAAACAATTTGGGGGAAAGATCAAATGGAGTGGTTCAAAAGCACTGTTTCAGCCTCTAATGCTACTTTTAAAATACTTATAAGTCCTACCCCTGTTATTGGCCCTGATAGACCTACTAAAAAAGATAATCATTCAAATAAGGGTTTTTTCTATGAGGGAGAGAATATCCGGAAATTTATATCCTCTCAGCCCAATATGTATGTTGTTTGTGGGGATCGACATTGGCAATATGTTTCTAAACATCGTAAATATGGAATTGTTGAGTTTTCTATTGGTCCAAACAGTATGGAACATGCAGGTGGATGGAAACAAGATAATGTTAAGCCCGAACATCTTTACCTAAACGTAGTGGGAGGTGTAATGACGGTAACCATTGATCCTAAAGATTCTCCAAAAATAATTGTCAGGCATTATGATGTTGATGGTAATGAGTTAAATAAGTTTGTGGCTACGGCTAAATAATATAATTTATTAAAAAGTGAAAAATTTAATTGGAAAAGTTGCACTAGTAACAGGTGCCTCAAGAGATATTGGGAGAGCGATTAGTATATCTCTTGCTAATGCTGGAGTTAAGGTATTGGTAAATTATTATCGAGATAAATCCATGGGTGAGGAGACAGTTAGTATTATAAAAAATAACGGGGGAGATGCTATAGCCGTTTACGCGGATGTAACAAATTCTGGGGATGTTTCAAATATGATAAAAGAATCCCAAAAGGTTTTTGGCAATGAAGTGCATATTCTTGTTAATAATGTAGGAGGCTTATTCGCACGGAAAAAAATATCTGAAATAGATGAAAATTTTTATTATTTATTGATGGATGTGAATTTCAAGTCAGTATTTCTTGTGACAAAAGCAATAAAGCCTATAATGCCTGAAGGAGGATCTATTGTTAATATTTCATCACAAGCCGCCAGAGATGGAGGAGGACCTGGATCATCACTATATTCAGCATCAAAAGGAGCGGTAACCAGTTATACTAGGGCTCTTGCTAGGGAATTTGGACCGGATGGAATTCGTGTTAATGCAATTACCGCTGGAATGACATCTACTCGTTTCCATGACGATTTCACTTCGGATGAGACTCGTAAAAAAGTTGCTGGTGCAACCCCTCTTAGAAGAGAAGGGAAGCCTGAGGAAATTGCAGACTTGGCCATTTACCTCGCTTCCGATAGTTCTTCTTATATTACTGGAGCCAACATTGATATTAACGGTGGAATATTAAATAGTTAAAAATGTTTTTAAAAAATAAAATTTTTAAAATAACACTTTTTACATTCCTTTTTGTAATTAGTTGTGTAACCAAAGATTTAGAACAAATTAAATCACCAAATGTGATTTATATTTTAGCCGATGATCTAGGATATGGAGATTTAGGATGCTATAATAAAAAATCAAAAATTTTTACTCCCAATATTGATCTACTTGCATCTGAGGGAATGATGTTTACTGATATGCATTCTACTTCATCAGTTTGTACACCTACTCGCTATAGTATTATCACTGGTGAATACGCCTGGCGAACTAGATTGAAGTCAGGAGTTTTATGGAGTTATGGACCATTAATGATCCCCGATGAAAAAGCAACAGTCTCGAAATTATTCAAGAAAAAAAATTATAGTACTGCAGTTATTGGAAAATGGCATTTAGGGTTGGACTGGCAGCTAAAAAAATCCTATAAGCAAGCTGATATTATAACTAATGATCTTGGTCTAATAACTGATTACAGTGAAAAAATAGTGGACTTTTCTAAAAATCCAACAAGAGGTCCTAGAAACGTTGGTTTTGATTATCATTATATAATTCCAGCTTCTTTGGATATACCTCCTTATGTATATTTGGAAGGCGGTATGTTTACTACACCAATCAATGATTATACCGAGGGAAGTAATTTGGAAAGGGATAAAGATGGCGACTTTTGGAGACCAGGTCCCATGGCTGAGGGTTTTGAATTTTATGAGGTTTTACCAAAATTTATTAACAAGGCAAAAGATTACTTAACCAAAGCTAAAAAGAACGACAATCCGTTTTTTTTATATTTACCACTTGCTGCACCTCACACTCCATGGGTTCCACAATCAAACTATAATGGAGTTTCAAATGCAGGACAGTATGGGGAGTTTGTTACTATGGTTGATGATCAAGTTGGAAATCTACTTCATCACCTTAAAAACTTAGGACTTGAAGAGGATACAATTGTTGTTTTTGCAAGCGATAATGGTCCTTATTGGAAACAACCTTACATCGATGAATTTGATCATAGGGCTGCGGGAGAACTTAGGGGGATGAAAGGTGATATTTATGATGGTGGACATCGAATTCCTCACATAGTAAGGTGGCCCGGCAAGATTAAAGCTGGAAGTAAAAACCATATTCCTAATACACTCGCAAGTTTTTATTCAACTATCGCTGATTTATTAAATTTGGATTCAACTGCAATTGATAGTTACAGTATTTTTAGTCAATTGGTTGGTGACAGTAAAAAAGAAACTTATCAACTGATTATTCATCATACTAGTGAGGGACATTTTGCTATTAGACAGGGAGATTGGAAAATGATAGAGAAATTAGGATCGGGAGGTTTTTCTTTACCGAAAACAGTTAAACCAAAGCCTGGAGTTAGACAAGAGCGTCTTTACAACATGAGAGAAGACTTATCTGAACAAATAAATTTGGCTGAGGATTATCCAAAAATAATTACTGATATGAAATATAAGCTCGATTCAATCAGATCAATATCAATGAATTAAAACAAACAGATGAAAAATATCTCTACACTAAGCTTACTTTTATCAATTTTTATAATTATTTCATGTGAGTCAAATAAAAAGAAAAATAACCGACCGAATATTTTAATTGCAATTGCGGATGATCAGTCCTATCCTCATACGGGGATTTATGGATTTTCACAAATCAATACTCCTGCTTTTGACTATGTAGCCAAAAACGGTGTTCTTTTTAATAATGCATTTGTAGCTGCTCCAGGTTGCAGTCCTTCTAGGGCTGCAATGCTTACTGGTAAAAATATTTGGGAATTAGAAGAGGCGGGAACCCATGCGAGTAATTTTCCCTCAAAATTTAAAGTTTACACTGAAGTTCTTGAAGAAAATGGATTTTTTGTTGGCTATACAGGAAAGCCATGGGGTCCAGGTAACTGGAAAATTAGTGGAAGAAAACAAAATCCTGCTGGAAAAGAGTTTAATAAATATGGATTAAAAGAAACACCAACAAAAGGTATTCGTCCCAATGATTATACTAAAAACTTTAAAGATTTTTTAAATCAGAGAGAGGATAACCAACCTTTTGTATTTTGGTTTGGAGCTCATGAGCCACATAGAGTATATGAATATGGATCGGGAATAAGGGCTGGCAAGAGTATTAAAGATGTTGAAGTTCCAGAATTTTTTCCTGATACAGAAATTGTTAGAAATGATATGTTGGATTATATCTTGGAGATTGAACATTTTGATAATCATCTCGAGCAAATGATCAAATATTTAGACGAAATTGGAGAGTTAGATAATACTTTTATTCTGGTGACTGCTGATAATGGAATGCCCTTCCCATATGCTAAAGCTAATGTTCAAGAGTATGGAACCCATGTTCCATTAGTAATCTTACTTCCTGATGGTGTAAAAAATAAAGTTGTGGATCAACCTGTTGGTTTAATCGATTTAGCACCGACTTTGATGGATTTAACCGGATTAAATGGGGCTATGGAAACTACTGGTAAAAGTTTAATTCCTATTTTAAAAAATAAAGAAAATATAAAACACAGAGACTATGTTTTGTCAGGAAGAGAAAGACATACTCATGCTAGACCAGATAATTTAGGTTACCCTGCTCGGGCAATAAGAAGTGAAGACTTTCTTCATGTTTATAATTTTTTTCCAGATTTATGGCCTGCTGGAGATCCAGTAGTAAAAAATGATGTAAATGATAAAAGGGATCAAGTTTTGGGATTCAAAACAATTTATCCTGGATACCATGATGTAGATCCGTCACCAACAAAGGATGAGATAATGAAAATAGTTGATGATAAAAACTTTAATCTAGCTTTTTCAAAGAGACCCTCAATGCAACTCTATGATATTAAAAAAGACCCCTTTTGCATGTCAAATATTGCAGATTCCCCGGAGTATAATGAGATTTTGACCGATCTACATAATGAATTGATTAAAAGACTTAAAGAACAGGGAGATCCAAGAGTTTCAAGCAACCCAATTTTTGATAGTTACCCTCGTTATTCAACCATGAGAAATTTTCCTGGTTTTAATAAAAGAGGGACCTATAATCCTGATTACTTGAATTTAAAAAAATCTAGTTTTTAATTTAATTAACACTATTTTTTAATATTTTGAATTATATATTTTATACAATGTGTGCTTACACGTTTAGAATTAACGTTAAAAATGTAGACCTTTTTTTAACTAAACAAAATTTAAATATGGCAATTTAAACCATATTGTTATAGTTTATAAATAATTTGTTATATTAGATCCCTCGTGTACGTGCACGATATAAATGTATTAATCAAACTAAATTAAGTAAAACTATTTATGAATTGTTTTAAAACGGGTACTCTTATTGCCCTTAAAAAGAAAACCTTTTATATAAGAAATGGTCTTTTTCTGATCATGAGTTTATTCATGACTCAGTTAATGGCTCAGCAAACAGTATCTGGTTTAGTATCAGATTCTGACGGACCTCTTCCAGGAGCAACAGTGATTGTTCAGGGAACTAATAACGGTGTATCCACCGATTTTGATGGAAACTTTTCCATTCAAGCAGACGAAGGAGATATTCTAGAAATATCTTACGTTGGCTTTCAAACTCAAATGATTACTATTTCAGCTAATCAAGATAGCATTTCAGTTGCACTGATTAGTGACAATGAACTAGAGGAGATTGTAGTCACGGGTTATGGGACTCAGAAAAAGGTAAATCTTACCGGTGCTGTTGCAGCCGTTACAGGTGAAGTACTTCAGGATCGTCCTATTGTAAATGTAGGTGAAGGATTACAAGGTGTGATTCCTAACCTTAACATTGATATTAGGAATGGTGATCCAACAACTGCTCCAGAATTTAATATTCGTGGTTTTGAATCAATTAATGGAGGAACGCCTCTTATTTTAGTTGATAATGTACCGATGGATATAGGAAGTCTTAATCCAAATGACATTGAAAGTATCAGTGTATTGAAGGATGCATCATCTGCTGCTATTTATGGAGCAAGAGCGGCATTCGGGGTTATTCTTATTACTACCAAGAAAGGCACCACTGGAAAAGCTAAAATTTCATTACAAAGTGAATTTGCTTGGGGTACTCCAATAATGCTAATTGACCCAATTGATGATCCATATGCATACGCAGAAGCAAGAAATATTGCAAATTTAAGAACTAATGGAGCTGTTGCTTATGATGATGATTATATGGCAGCAGCAGCAATCTACAGAGACAATCCAACACCAGAAAATGCATGGTTTAGGGATGGAACTGAGATCAGATACGTTGGTTACAATGACTTTGGAAATCAGTACTTAAGAAAATCTATACCTCAACAAAGGCATAACCTAAGTGTATCTGGTGCTACTGACAAATCAAACTATTACGTGTCTCTCGGATTCTTAGAGAAAAAAGGTTGGATAAATATGGATGAGGCTAATATTGACTATGATAGATATAATGTACTAGCTAAAGTTGATTACCAGATAACTGATTGGTTAGAGATGGATACTAAGACATTATTTACTTTAGAAGAAAATGATGAGCCACACTTTTATCACTGGGACACAAATATTAATACATTCGCTAGAATGGGAGGAAGAGCAGTTGAGTTTCCAGACCTACCATACTACCTGGTCCCTGGAGATAGAGCTCAATACGAGCAGCACATTGGCCAAAGGTCTATGACCACTAGTCCTATTCCATACTTAGAACAAGGAGGAAGAGATCTTATGACTAATGCTGATATTCTTTTAACTCAAGGAGTTACTATAAAGCCAATGAAAAATTTAAAAATTAGAGCGGAATTCTCACCTAACTTTACATACGTATATAGACAAGACCAAAGATCTAAGGTTAGGGGTATTAGAATGAGTAACTCAATAGATCTATCTAATATTCAATATGTAGAAGGTTTCTCTGCTACTGACTACTTAGAGGAAAGATATGATAAGCGTTTTTATTATGTATTTAATGCCTTTGCAGATTATACTTTTGAGCCAGAGGATAGTGATCATTATTTTAAGGCAATGGTTGGTTTTAACCAAGAGAAAGGTGATAGACATTATTTAAGAGGGAAAGCTTACAGCTTAATTACACCTCAAGTTTTAAATATCAATGCTACAGTCGGTGCTCAAGAAGCATACAGTGGAGCTAGTCATGTTTCGTTGAGAGGTGCTTTTTACAGATTAAATTACATCTTCAAGGATAAATATCTTGTTGAATTAAATGGACGCTACGATGCTAGTTCAAGGTTCCCAACGGATGTTAGATATGACTTCTTTCCTTCATTCTCAGCAGGTTGGAGAATCTCTGAAGAACCATTCGTTGCAGATTTAGCTCTTAATTGGCTTGACCAACTAAAGATTAGAGGGTCATATGGAGAGCTTGGTAATCAGCTACTTGGAAGTGATTATTATCCTGCGATTCCAACAATGGGATCAGGTACATCGAATTACTTGCTTGCAGCTGGTAATAGAGCTCCTTATGTTTCTCCTGCTGGTTTAGTTAGTTCAGATTTAACATGGGAAACAGTTGCTTCAACTAACTTTGGAATTGATGCAACTTTATTAGACAACAGATTAGACGTCAGTTTTGATGTATTTACAAGAGAAACAAAAGATATGTTGATGGAGGTAGAGTATCCTCAAATATTAGGTACCTCCGCGCCTAAATCTAATGCAGCTGATCTTAAAACTACAGGTTGGGAATTATCTGCTACATGGAAAAACCAGATCGATCAAGATTGGTACTATGGAGTAACACTAGCCTTATCTGACTCACAAGCTGAAATCACTAAATATGACAATCCAACAGGCTCATTGAATGAGTATTATGTTGGACAAACAATTGGAGAGATTTGGGGTTACAGGACTGGAGGATTGTTCCAAACTGATGCTGCAGCTCAAGAAAATGACCTTTCTGCATTAGGAAACAACTGGCTTGCAGGTGATGTGAACTATTTGGATGTTAATGGTGATAAGAAAGTTACTCCTGGTAACCAGACTTTAGATGATCCAGGTGATAGAAGAATTATTGGTAATGAAAGTTTAAATTACAGGTTTGGTGTTAATCTTGACTTAAGATACAAAAACTGGACATTGAATACATTCTTCCAGGGTATCTTACAAGGAGATTACTTTCCTGATACAGGAAATTGGAGAGCTTTCTGGCCATGGAACGCAGGACATGGAGAATGGTATTATATAACTGACTCATGGACACCTGAAAATCCTAATGCTTATTTCCCAGCACCACACATTGGATATAATGATAAGAAAAATTATGCCGTGAATGATCGTTATTTACAGGACGCTGCATATATAAGGTTAAAGCAGCTTACACTTAACTACAGAGTACCTCAAGATATTGTGGATTTAATAGGATTAGCTTCATTAAATCTTTACTACTCTGGTCAAAATCTTTGGGAAGCCACAAACATGAGACCTCCACTTGATCCAGAAGTAAGACCAACTCTTACTCAGGAATATTACAAGAATAGAACTCACGCTTTCGGTGTAAAGATTGGTTTATAATTTTAAAAGATTTTAAAAGATGAAAAATTTAACAAAAAATATAATCAGAAGCTTTGCAGTTCTTTTTCTATTAATTGGCTGTAATGATGAATTTCTTGAAAGATCACCGCTAGATGAAATTAGCAACTCTTCTTTTTGGAATACAGAAAATGACTTAATGGTATATAATCATAGATTTTATGATTTGACCAAGAATGACAAGGACTACCCAATTTTAATGGGTCATGATGATGGATTTGATAGCCATAGGATATCATATTTGCATCTTGACGGAATGTCAGATAATACATCTCCGAGACATGGTAGACACACTGCATATCAGCAAATAAGAGCTGGTAAATATAATGCACCTTCTTCTAGTGGTTCAAATGCTGCTGCTGGATGGTATGGTTATAAGGGTTTTGGACTTATTAGAGCTATTAATATTGGCCTTGCACAGTATGATAAGGCAGATATTCCTGATGAGGCTAAAAATCACTATAAAGCCGAAGCGAGACTCTTTAGAGCTATGTTCTACGCTGATAAGATCAAAAATTTTGGATCTGTTCAATGGGTGGAGAATGAGGTAACTACTGCTGATGAGGACATCCTTTACGGAACTAGAGATTCTAGAGACTTTGTTATGGGTAAGGTCATGGAAGATTTAACTTTTGCTGCTGCTAATATCCGTGATAATAGTGATCAGCATAAATTAACTAAATCTTCAGCTTTACTGATGATGTCAAGAATTTGTTTGCTTGAGGGTACCTGGAGAAAATACCATGGCTTAGGAAATGAAACAACTTGGCTTCAAGCTGCTGCTGATGCTGCTAAACAATTAATAGATGGTGGTAAGCATAGTTTACATAAAGGTGCTGCTGGTAGGACATATAATGAGCTACATAGCACAGAAGATCTTGGAGGTAATAAAGAAGTTATTTTCTTTCAAAGATATGAGAGGGGTACAAGAACTAATCATGTTCAATCATACAATAGAGGATATAATGGAGGAGCAACCAAAGATATGGTAGAAGATTATCTTTGTTCTGATGGACTTCCTATTAGCCTATCTCCCCTCTATAAGGGTGATGCTACATATGAGGATATATTTGTTGATAGAGATCCAAGGTTAAGACAATCTATATTACATCCTGCTGATCAAGCAATTTATAGGTATGGAAATCACGACTTTGGTGCTAATGCTTATCCTCGAATTCAGGGTATGTCCGGTGGGCTTAGAATATATACTGGATATCATATAATTAAAGTATATAATGTTACTTCAGCTCATGCATCATATAACTCTTCAGTCACACCCGGCTTATCAATGAGATACGCTGAGGCTCTTTTGAATTATGCTGAAGCTAAAGCCGAATTAGGAAACGGATCTATTTCTCAAGCTGATCTTGATATTAGTATTAATAAATTAAGAGACAGAGATGGAATGGTTCATCTTACTAATACTCCTCAAATGGATCCTCGTTATGCTGATCTAGGAATTTCAGCTGCTTTAGTTGAAATCAGAAGAGAAAGACGAGTAGAATTATTTTTTGAAGGTTTCCGATATGATGATTTAAGAAGGTGGAAACAAGGTAAAAAACTTGAGAAAAAGGATTATGGTATGCGATGGGATGATGCCAATAAAAACAGAGTTGACCCAGACGGGAAAGCAACTGTTCAAGTAGGTAGCGTTAATGGAGTGTCATATCTTGAGCCTTATAAGGGAACTGATTTTGAAACTCCTGTGTTCGATGATAGTAAACATTATTACTGGCCATTGCCACTGAATGTTTTATCTCAGAATCCTGCTCTTGAGCAAAATCCAGGATGGTAATTCTATCTTAATAATTCAATTAAAAACAAAGCCATCTTAAGGATGGCTTTGTTATTTGTAAAGCACTCTTTTTTAGTGCATTGCAGTTTTAATGATTTAAATTCCTTATTTTATTTTTTCAAAAAAAATTTGACTTTAATTTGAATAACAAAACCCTAAGATTAATTTTTTAGGAATAAAAAAGTAAGCATGAAAAATATCCAAACGATCCAAACTATTTTGATCATTGGATTATTATTAAATATTCTTTCTTGTAAAAAAGATTTTTCGAATAATGATAATCCAGCAAGTGAATTGACAAATCCTTTCACTGAAGAATTCTTAGTTAATAATTTAAGAAAAGAGCAGCCTAGGCTAATTTTAAATTCTGAAATTGATAAAGTTCTTCGCGAAAAATTAAAATTAGATCCAGTTGTAAAAAATTTCTATTCTGCAATTAAATTAAATGCAACTTCGGTTTTAGATGAACCATATCTTAAAAGAGAAAAAATAGGTAAGCGTCTTTTACATGTATCAAGGGAAATGCTTTATAGAATGAATATGCTGGGTATGGTTTATCATATTGATAGGGATCCTAAGATCCTTGATCGTATAAATAATGAGATTTTAGCTGTTTGCTCATTTTCTGACTGGAATCCTTCTCATTATTTGGATGTCGGAGAAATGACTATGTCACTTGCATTTGCATTAGACTGGACAGCCGGTGATTTACCACAATCTACAATAGACAAAGCCACTACTGCAATAATTGAAAAAGGAATCAGGCCAAGCTATGAAACCGATAAAAGATCGAATATTTGGTGGATTGATGGAAATAATAATTGGAATCAGGTGTGTAATGGCGGAATGATAGCTGGATCTATCGCAATTGCTGAGGTTAACCCAACACTTGCTGCAAAAACTATAAAAAGATCTTTAAGCGGAATACCTCATGCATTGGATGAGTATAAACCTGACGGAGTTTATCCAGAGGGATCAACTTACTGGGGATATGGTACAGCATTCTCTGTTGTTACAAATGCTATGCTTGAGAGTTCTTTTGGAACTGATTTTGGTCTTGGAGATTATCCTGGATTTAAGGATAGTGCTGTATTTAGACTACTTATGAATGCACCATCAGATTGGTATTACAATTATGCAGATTGTGGAGATAAAAGAACCGATAACCCCGATGTTACACTTGCTTGGTTTGCTTCAAAATCTGGGGATGAGTTACTCTTTGAGAGAAACAGATTTTTGCAATCCCCCCAAAAAATCGGTAGATTAAGGAGATTAAATGGAGCTGGACTTGTCTGGGTTGCCCAATATGAGAAACAAAAAGAATCTGAGTTACCAGCATCTTGGAAAGGAGAAGGAGCAAATCCAATAGCCGTTTTTACTGGTGGTTCGAATGATCCTTATTCATACTATCTTGGATGTAAGGGCGGAAGTGGTACTGTTAATCATGGAAATATGGATGCTGGTTCATTTATTTTCGAAATTAATGGTGAGAGATGGGTAACTGACCCCGGAAATCAAGCTTATCATGAATTAGAAAAAACAGGATTTGATCTTTGGAATAAAGCACAGGATAGTCAAAGATGGACATTATTAAATAAGGGGAATTTTGGTCATAGTACGATTACAATAAATAATCAGCTTCATAAGGTTGATGGCAAAGCAACAATAGTTGATTTTAAGGAGGGAGAAAAACCAGAGGTAACTTTTGATTTAACTCCTGTTTTTGAGGGAGTTTTAAAAAGCTCCAAAAGAAAGTTTACAAAAGAATCGCCTACGTCACTTTTAATTGATGATTTCATTGAAATAAATGAATCAACAGAGACAATTACTTGGCAATTGATAACAACGTTCGACATAGAGGTTACAGACGAGGGAGCTACAATTAGTAAGCCCGAGTATTCTTCGATTACACCCCAGAAAAAACTATTTGTAGAAAACATAAGTCATCCCAATATTTCGATGAAAGTAATATCATTGGATCCCCCTCCACTTGAGCTAGATAGAAGAATTGAAGGACTTAAAAGATTGGAATTAAATATTCCAACAGAACAAATTGATGCTGTGGAATTAGAAATTAAGGTTAGATTGAGGGGACAAAAAAATTGGCGTGCGGGATATTAAATATGAGCTATAACTGCAACATATATTCAATATTAGTAATTAGTTTTTTCCTTTTTTTTATTAAATCAAAGGCACAGATATCTAGTAAAGATATTTCAAGAGCCATCGATCTTAAGTCACTAGATCACCCTTATTTATATTTTAATGAATCAGAAAAAAAGGATTTAATATATAGAATAGAAAACGATAGTGAGTCAAATGATATTTTTCGAGAACTTGAGGCGAAAGCCAAAGTGTGGTTATCAATGCCCGTATATCATAATATTCCTATACAGGGAAAAAACACAAGGGCTGATTGGTCTGAACTCGATAGAAGCTCAAAATATTCTCAATATTACAGTACAAATAGAAACAATTCATTTTTGCTTGCATTTCTATACCAAATGACTGGTAATCAAAAATATGCAGATAAGGCATTTGAATTTGCAGATGCTTTTTGTGATTTGACAACATGGACTCAGAGAGCGCACGAGTTTCCAATTATTTATTCCCGTATAATGCCCTGGAATGTTCCCGATGACCAAGTGAACTTTAATTTCGATCACTTTAATGGTGATTCTGGCAGAATTATGGCCGCCGTTTATGATTGGTTGTATCCTGCATTGAATAGAGCTCAAAGGGACAGAATCAGAGGCGCTCTACTTGAAAAAGTTATTACAAGGGTTAGGGGAGATTATGAATTTCATTGGTGGGCAACAGCCTATCGATGTAACTGGTGCGGAGTATGTAACTCAGGTGTCGGTTTGGCTGGACTAGCCCTTCTTAAGGAACATCCTCAACTTACTGATGTAGTTGCTGAATCCTTTAATAGAATAAACAGTATGTTCAATGAACTTGGAATTGATGGTGGTTGGCAAGAAGGGGGGGGATATTGGAATTATGGTGTTCATACCTCAAGTTTTTTCGCAGATGCATTAAAAAGATTAACTAAAGGAAAGTTTAATTTATTTAAAAATGAAAGACTTCGTCAAAATCCAGTAACTTTCCCCTTGTATATTTCTTTGCCCGGTAATCAATCACTTAATTTTGAGGACTCTAGGGGAACTAGCCTTGTTGGAAGCCCTCATTTAATTAACAAGCTAGCCACAGAAACTAAAAGCCCGATAGCGGCATGGTACAGAAATGAGTTTTTTAATGCAGGGAACAATATATTTGATATAATTTGGCCAAACCCAAAATCTATTGGTAAACCACCAGCAAATCCTTCAATTCATTTTCGAACCCTTGACTGGTGGGTCATGAGAAGTGATTTTAAAGACTCAAATAAAGTTGTTGTAGCTGGAAAAGCAGGAATGAATGATGATCCTCATCATGGTCATCTTGATATAGGTCATTTTATCATTTATTGGAAAAATAATTATTTTATAAGAGATCTTGGTATGTCAGGATATGATGAAAAATATTTTGATGAGGATAGATTTAATTACCCAGAGGCTAATAGTGAGGGACATAATACAATTTTTGTTAATGGAGAAGTTCAAATATCAGGTAAATATTATAAGAAGGCTTATGACTACTCAGTTGGAGGTAAAGTTATAGAATTTAGATCTTCAACTTCGAGGGATTTTGTTCTAATGAACCCTACAAACGCTTTCTCAAAGAAAGAGCTTAAACATTGGACCCGATCTGTATTATTAGAAAAACCAAATTTAACTTTGTTATTAGATAAAATTAAAGCTAATAATAAGGATGCTTACTATGAAATAAGATTCCATCCAGGTGTAGATTATCAAATTCATAAAAAATATGTTTTACTTGGTAGTGGAGAATCTAAAATGGCACTCATACCTATTACAGATATTGATTTTAATTTAATTGAGGGTAAACATGCATCGCAGATGGTTAATCCAACTCAAAATTTTAAGTGGATAAAATATTTTGATATTGAATTTAAATCTGAGAGTGATAATGTGTCAGTTGCAACACTTATTTTACCAATAGCTAGCAAAAATGAGATTGATGAAATTTTAGAGTCAAAATCAATTTCCTCAAACCATTCCCGAGATCTTAAAATAAGTTTTATCTACAAGAATAAAACTTATCAATACGAGTATGAGCTTACTGAAAATGGTTATTCATTAAAATAGCGAATATGATAAGGGTAATAATAATTTTATTTACAGTTTTTTATTTGTCATGTGATCGAAATAAATCTGAGATTATTCTCGATGAAACTTCCAAAAAAGAAATAGTAGTTCAAAAAATTAAAATTGATTCAGTTTGGTCAGGCCATAGGGTTAAATTTTCATTATTAACGCATAAAAATCGACAATATATAGCTTATTATAATGCTAATAGAAATATGATTGTTGGTCAAAGAGAACTTTCCAATGATAAGTTTGACCTATATCAAATGCCAGCACCAAAAAGATTGAAGAATGCAGAAGATAAAAGAGGGCGTATTTCTTCAACAGAGGTAGGTTGGGATTCTCACAATTCAATTACTATGGCAGTAGATAAAAAAGGTTATATCCATCTATCTGGAAATATGCATGTTGACTCACTAACGTATTTTAAGAGTCAAAAACCAAATGATGTTTTTTCATTGGAACGCCAGTTCCCAATGGTTGGTCCAAACGAATTAAAGGCCACTTATCCAAAATTTATGCTCACAAAAGAGCAGAATTTAATATTTCATTATAGGGACGGGGGCAGTGGAAATGGAAATGAAATTTACAATATATATTCCACTGAAAACAAATCTTGGACAAGAATGCTTGATGTTCCTCTCACTGATGGCCAAGGATTAATGAATGCTTATCAATCTCAACCTGAATTAAGGGAGGATGGCTGGTATCATGTTTTTTGGGTGTGGAGAGATACACCTGACTGTTCCACCAATCATGACTTATCATATATGAAAAGTCCTGATCTTATCAATTGGTATGACGTTTTTAATAAATCAATTAGTCTTCCTGCTACACTAGAAAATAAATCTTTAATCGTAGATCCCATTCCACCTAAAGGAGGAATAATTAATTTGGCAGCCAAACTTTGTTTTGACCAAAATAATAATCCACTTTTTGTTTACCATAAATACGACCAAAAGGGAAATCTTCAGCTATATATCGCTAATTTAAATAAAGGTGTATGGAAATATCACGTAATAACAAATTGGGACTACCGTTGGGAGTTTTCTGGAAATGGCAGTATTAAATCTGAGTTTAGGCTACAAAATTTTGACAGAAGAGCTGATGGGTTCTTTGAGGTTGGATATTGGCATATTAAATATGGTTATGGTACAATACTTCTTAACAATGAATTAAATCCTGTTGGGAAAGTAATCAAACCCATTCAACTTTTTAAAACATATTATGTTAGTGAAAAAAATAATAGTGAATCAAAATTAGAGGGGGATTTTCCTGGTTTAGGAATCAGAACCTCCCAAGATGATGGGAAAAAGGATGATACCAATACACGTTTTGTTTTAAAATGGGAAACATTAGATTCGAACAGGGATAGACCAAGAGAAAAACCCTGGCCTTCACCAAGTAACTTATATTTATATAAATTAAAATCAAACAATTAAATTAAAATCATATGAAACATACTAAACAAATCTCATTAATAATATTACTTCTATTTATATCTCCGATTTTTTCTCAGGATATAAAACCAGAGGAGGTTAAAAAAATAATGAAAAAAGTCGCTGATTGGGAAATTCAGCACCATGATGATCTAGCGTATCGAGCTCAGAATTCTAGACTATCAAGGGGTAAGCATGATATGTTAGATTGGACTAATGGAGCACTTTATGTTGGAATGTCAAAATGGGCTGCTATGGCTGATAGTGAAAAATATTTTGATTGGCTCAAGGGAATTGGTGAGGATCATGATTGGAAGCTGCACATGAGAAATGGATATTATGCCAGAGTTTTCCATGCTGATGACCATACCGTTGGACAAACATACTTTCATCTTTACAGAAAATATAAAGATGAAAAAATGATCAAACCGACTATAAATCAATTTGATTTCATACTTTATCATCCTTCTAAAACAAAAATGGACTGGAAGTCTCCCTTTCATCAAGATAGATGGAATTGGTGTGATGCATTATTCATGTCTCCACCAGTCTGGGTTATGGCATCAAATTTAACAAGAGACAGAAAGTACATTGATTTTATGGTTAAGGAGTGGAAGGCCACTACAAATCATTTATATGATAAAAAGGAAAATCTTTATTACAGGGATGGTTCATATTTTAATAAGCTAGATAATGGAACAAAAATTTTCTGGGCAAGAGGAAATGGTTGGGTTTTTGCTGGTTTATCTAATGTCATGGATGAACTTGATCCAAATGATAAAGATTATCCATACTTTTTAAAATTATATAAAAAGATGGCAAAAAAGCTTTTGGAAATTCAAACTCCTCAGGGGCATTGGGCTATGAGTCTATTAGGACAAAAATTTTATCCTACGCCTGAGACAAGTGGGTCTTCATTTTTTATATATGGGCTTGCTTGGGGTATTAACAATGGCATACTAGATAAAGCAACTTATAGTCCAGCAGTAGAGCGTGGTTGGAACGCAATGGTAAGCCATGTAAATAGCGATGGAATGTTATCATATGTCCAGCCAATTGGCGCGGAACCTGGTGAGGCCTACCCCGATAAGACTGAGGTGTATGGAGTTGGAGCATTTTTGAGCGCTGGCTCAGAAGTGTATAAATTATATGGAGGAAAGTAAATCATGAGTTAAATTTTAATTAGATTTAACCTTATTATAGTATGATAAGATATTTTTTTTTCTTCCTAACAGGTCTTTTAATTATTGGCTGTCAAAGCCCATACAAAATTGGTGGCCCATATTTTGGAAATGGACTTAAAAATGGTTGGGCAGATCAAAACTCTATTGTAATTTGGACACGTCTAACGCAATATAAAGAGGCATATTTTGAAGGGGAACCCTTTAAAGAAATATCTAAGGATTTAATGCTTTCTATGGCTAAAAATCCAAATATCGATTCTATATATAGTAGTCAGATCCCAAAAGGTTTAAAATTAAGTGACATGGAAGGTTATTGTCCAGGAATGGATGGAGAAGTTCAACTTCATTATTACCTAAAAAGTAGTCCAATGGAAATTATGGTTTCTGATTGGGTTGAAGTTGATAATAAAAAAGATTTTACATATCAATGGAATTTATCTGATTTAAAACCAGGAGGGTCATATGGATTAAAAATTTTCTCTAGGCAAAAGGGTGCCAAAAAAATTCAGGATAGCATTTTTGGCAGCTTTGCTTTACCAAGTGAAAAATCATCTTTACAGGCTGTGAAATTCTGTGTAGTATCATGCCACGATTTTAATAGAAGAGACGATATTATAAACGGTCACAAAATATATCCTAGTATGGATAAAATAAAGCCTGATTTTTATATTCATACTGGGGACATAGAATATATGGACAAACCGAATCCATATGCCATGACAGAAGAGCTTATGAGGTTCAAATGGAATCGTTTATTTTCTCTTCCTTTTCAAAGATCTTTTTATAATAAATACACTTCTTATTTCATGAAGGATGATCATGATATAGGTTTTAATGATAGTTATCCCGGAAAGGATTATGGAACTGTGCCTTTTGAGAGGGGATTGGAAATTTTTGATTTAGAACAGTTTCCAAGTTATGAAAAAAGGTATAAAACTGTCCGCTGGGGGAAGGATTTACAGATTTGGATAGTTGAGGGCCGTAATTATCGGAGTCCAAATAATTTTGTCGATGGACCTGAGAAGACCATATGGGGTGTGGACCAAAAGAATTGGTTTTATGAAACTGTTTCAAACTCTGATGCTTTATTCAAGGTTTTAATTACTTCCTCTCCCATACTGGGTCCTGATAAGATCAATAAAAATGATAATCTCAGTAATGATAAATATGCTTACGAACAGGGAGAAATACTAGATTTTATAAAAAAGCAAAATAATTTATACATTGTCAATGGAGATAGACATTGGCAATATGTTACCCATATCGATGGAACAAATCTTTGGGAATTTGGATGTGGTGCCGGAACAGATTCTCATTCCCTCCCAACTCAGGGAGGATGGAATCGAGGAGATCCAGAGCCAGAGCATGAATTTTTGAGACTAAAAGGAGGCTTTTTAACAGTTGAGGCCTCGCGGGCTGAAAATACATCTTCAATTTCTTTTTTTCATCACGATGTAGATGGTGAAATAGTGAATAAAAAAACTTTTTTTCATTTTAAATAAATTAAATTTTTAACAAAAATTTAAGATTTGTATTAAAAAAGTATTAATTTCACTCCCCGTGTACGTGAACTATTCATTGATGCACGATTATCAAACTAATTTACAATAACTAAAAAAATAATTTATGACCAAATTGACGAAGAACTATCAAAGTTCTAAAATAATAAAAACCAAAATGCATTTTTACTCTAGTAAAGCTGCTTTTTTAGTTTTTATTCTGTCCTGTTTTGTTGGTTTTTCACAACAAAATATTAGTGGTATTATTTCTGATGAAGATGGAGTTCCATTACCAGGAGTAAATGTTGTCATTAAAGGGACCAATAACGGTACCTCGGCCGACTTTGACGGTAATTATTCAATTACTGCCGATGAAGATGACACCTTGATTTTCTCTTTTGTAGGATTTTTAGATCAGGAGATAATTGTAGGAACTAATACTAATTTAAACGTAAGTCTTCAATCTGGTTTTGATGAACTTGAAGAAGTAGTCGTTACTGGTTATGGATCTGTTAAAAAAAGAGATTTGACTGGTGCAATTGGACAAATAAAATCCGAAATTATCAACCGGGCAAATCCACTGCAAGCAGCTCAAGCACTTCAAGGTCAAATTGCAGGGGTTAATGTTAACCGTGTAAGCGCCAGACCAGGTGAGGGTTTTAGAATAAATATTAGAGGTTTAAATAGTTTTGAAGACACTCAGAAAAGTGGTTTTTCTTCTGACACCGACAGATTTGGAAGAGATGTAGAGAAAAAATCGCAACCACTTGTAGTTATTGACGGTGTAATCGGAGCTAATCTAAATGATATCAATCCTAATGATATCCAAACAATGGATGTTTTAAAAGATGCTTCTTCGACAGCAGTATATGGTGCCAGAGGTGCAAATGGTGTTATTATAGTTACAACAAAAAGAGGAACTCCGGGTAAGCCTACTTTTACTTACAATGGATACTATGGTGTAAAAGACAAAAGCCATATACCTGAAATGTGGGATGCTAAAACTTTTTATGAAATGTATAATTTTCCAAACTTTAAAAGGGGTTTTTCAGATCAAGAGGTTTATAATGTTAATAATGGTATTTCAACAAATTGGTTAGACCTTGTTACACAGAATGCAATTCAACAGAATCATAATTTTTCTGTTTCAGGAGGATCAGAATCTACCAGTTATAATGTTTCCGTGAGTAAACTCGAAGAAGAAGGTATGACAATAGGTAACTCTTATGATCGATTAGGACTTAATACTTCTCTAGAAAGTCAGTTAAATGATAGATTAAAGGTTGGCTTTACTTCTTATGTTACTTTAAGCGAACAGGCTTGGGGTTCCAAAGAGGCAGTAAGATCAGCTATGAGGTCTAGACCAACTGGAACTCCTTATTTCAACGATATTGTTGAACCCAATAAATTAGATACAAATTTTGGTCCTGTAGGTAATTTAGCGTTCTACATGGGAATCAATAACTCTCAAGTTATAAATCCGTTAGTTGAAATTGATCCTGAAAATTATCAGCAACAAAGTAAATCTAATTCAATGCTGGTAAGTGCCTATTTAGACTTTGAGATTTTTAAGGGTCTGAATTTTAGGACTCAATACTCTGGATATACTTTGAACAACAGAACGGGAGAATATCAAGGTACATACACAAAACAGCAAAAAGGATCTAGGAATCCTATGGCTGCTACAGAGAATTATAAAACTTCTAACTATACTATTGATAATACCCTAACTTACAACGCTAGTTTTGGAGATCATTCCTTAAATGCAACAGCACTTCTGAGTATTTTTGAAGAGTACGACGAATATATTCAAATAACTGTTCAAGATTTACCATACAGGTCTTTGTGGCATAATTTGGGAACTGGTGCAACTCCAACAGGATTTAATACTGATTTAGTTGAAACCGGTATCATTTCTTATATGGGGAGAGTTAATTATACGTTCAAGGATAAGTATTTATTGACTGTAACTGGAAGATATGATGGCGCATCGCAACTTTCTGAAGATAATAGATGGGCCTTTTTCCCCTCTGCTGCTCTTGGATGGAGATTGTCAGAGGAGTCATTTATCCAGGACCTTGGAGTATTTAATAATTTAAAGTTAAGAGCTAGTTATGGTGAAGTAGGTAATACTGATGCTATACCTGCTTATGCTACTCAAGCTAATATTTATCAAACTTTCTATGACTTCGACGGCTCTGCTGCATACGGATACACAATTAATTCGCTGTCAAATCAGGGATTAGTCTGGGAAAGAAGTAAAGAATTTAACCTTGGTCTTGATTTTTCACTTAGTGATATAAAATTAAGTGGAACGCTAGAATATTATAAGAGAAATACTGTTGATTTAATTTTGGATGATAAAGTTCCTCCATCAACTGGTTTTTCAGATGTAGTTAATAATGTTGGTGAAATTGAAAATAGTGGAATAGAGTTATCGTTAAACTCCGTTAATTTAGCCACAAATGATTTCCAATGGCAGACTAACTTAACCTTTACATCAAATAGTGATAAAGTTGTCAAATTAGCTGGAGGGTTAACAGAGGACATAGGAAATAGAAGGTTTGTTGGAGAATCTGTTAGACCTCACTATTCATACAAATTTGATGGAATTTGGCAATTAGGAGAAGAGGCAGAGGCATCCGTTTATGGGCAAATTCCAGGACAAGTAAAAGTAAGAGACATTAATGAAGATGGTAAAATTAATGCTTCTGATAGAATGATTCTTGGTAAAGAGACTCCAGATTGGACAGCTGGTCTAAGAAACCAACTTAATTATAAAAATTGGGACATGTCCTTTTTTGTATATACCCGCCAAGGTCAAATGTTTTCAAATGCATATTTAATGGGTACCATGGGAGATATAAGTAGTGAGAGGTATAACTCATCCTCTGAATTAAATTAC
>CABXUL010000009.1 GCA_902515395.1 uncultured Bacteroidota bacterium
TTTAACAAGATAATGTTTTGGCAAGAAAAGAAAGTATAAATTTGCAGTAGATAAATTATTGATGTCAAAAAATAAAAAGAAAGACAGAAATCTTCAAGGAAAAGTACTATCTATCTTTAAAAACAATCCCAACCAATCATTTAACCATAAACAAATTGCTGCAAGATTAGATGTAAAAGACACTAAAACTAGAAACGCAATTATAAAATCGTTAGGTAAACTTTGCTCTCAAAAGATTTTAAAGCAAAGTGCGCCTGGAAAATTTAATTTATTAATAGATAAAAAGAATTACAAAAAGGGTATACTAGAAGTTAACTCATCTGGAAATGGATATCTTTTAACGCCAGAAGGAGAAGAAGATATTTTTGTAGCACGTAAAAATCTTGGCCGGGCGTTTGATGGTGATTTAGTTCTTGTCTATCAATTCAATAGAAAAAAAAGTGGGAGAAATGAAGGGGAAATAATGGAAATTATAGAAAGAAAAAATCAAAATTTCATAGGAATTCTAGATCGTAAAAAAGACTTTGGTTTTGTTAATACCCGAGGAAATAAGATACATACTGACTTCTTTATTGAGCCAGAGGAATTAAAAGACTTTAAAGATGGACATAAAGTAATTGTTGATTTTAAAGAATGGCCAAGAAAAGCATCTTCTCCTTTTGGAAGGATTATAAAATCACTAGGGGAACCAGGAGAACTAAATACAGAAATGCACGCGATAATGCATGATTACAGTTTTCCTGAGGATTTTCCTCATGATGTTATAAATTACACGCGAAGAATTAGTACAAAAATTGAAGAAAATCAGATTTCAGTCAGAAGAGACTTTAGAAAAAAAACAACATTTACAATTGATCCTGTCACTGCCAAAGATTTTGATGATGCAATATCTTATGCTCCTTTAGCAGACAATAAGATAGAAATAGGAATTCATATAGCGGATGTATCTCATTATGTTAAACCAAACTCTATCTTGGATGAAGAAGCTTATGAGAGAGCAACCTCAGTCTATCTTGTAGACAGGGTTGTACCGATGTTGCCTGAACTCTTATCAAATGGTGTGTGTTCTCTGAGGCCAAAAGAGGAAAAATTTACATTTTCAGCGGTATTTGTTTTAAATGAAAAAATGGTGATAGAGGAAGAATGGTTTGGTAAAACACTTATTTATTCAGACCACCGCTTTTCTTATGAAGAGGTTCAATCTATTTTAGATTCAGAAGATAAAAGGGTTACTGCTGATGTATCTTTAAGCGGTCAATCTTACAGTGTATCTGAAAAAATATATTCTGCCCTATTAAAACTTAATTCCTATGCAAAGTTCCTAAGAGAAAAAAGAATGAAAAAAGGGGCTTTATCATTCGATAGAGTCGAGGTGAAATTTGATTTAGATAAACATGATAATCCAAGTAGCATTTATTTCAAGACATCAAAGGATGCTAATAAACTCGTAGAAGAACTTATGTTACTTGCCAACAGAAGGGTAGCGGAGTTTATTGGAAAATTAAAACAAAAAAAACCTTTTGTGTATAGAGTACATGATTTGCCGGACGAAGATAAACTAACTAATCTCCAAAACGTTGCTAAAAGTTTAGGATATCAACTAGATTTAAATTCCAATAAAATTAATAATTCCCTTAACATACTATTGCAAGAATCTCATGGTAGAAGCGAACAACAATTAATAGACACCCTAACGATTCGTGCTATGAGTAAAGCTGTTTATACTACAGATAATATTGGACATTATGGGTTAGCCTTTGAGCATTACACACATTTTACTTCACCAATTAGAAGATATCCAGATATTCTAGTACATCGTTTGTTAGAATCTTACATCAACAACCATAATAACATTAACAAAGAAGCTCTTGAAGAGGCCTGCATACACTCATCTAATAGGGAACAATTAGCAACTAAAGCAGAAAGGGATTCAATAAAATACATGCAAGTTAAATTCATGGAAGATAAAATTGACCAATGTTTTGAAGGTGTTATATCTGGAGTAACAGACAGAGGAATCTATGTGGAAATTTTAGAAAACAAGTGTGAGGGGTTTATTAAAATAAGTGAAATAAAAGGAGATTATTTTTTATATAATGAGCAGTCACACAGCTTAATTGGGGAGAAAACTAAAAAGTGTTATCAATTAGGAAGCCTTGTAAAAATAATTGTAAAAAAGACAGATTTATTAAAAAGACAATTAGATTTTATTTTGTCAGAAACATTAGAATAATTAATTAATTTAGGATTAAATAAATATAAATTATGATTCGTATTAAGTATATTTTTTGTTTTTTTTTCGTCTTATCTTTTTTTATTAACGCTCAAGATGAAAGCCAAATAGATGAAACCGCTCAAGTGAGAGAGGTTTTAGTTGATGATTTTATAAATATCAAAGTATATTCTGGTATTGAGGTTAAGCTTATACCCTCCGATCAAAATAAACTTGTTATAAGTGGGGAAGATAATATAAGTGTAGTAACAAAAATAAAGAGAAAGACACTTAAAATTCGTCATTCATTAGAACATATTCTTAATCCAACTTTTACTTATGTTGAATTATATCATACGGCCATTTTAAACGAAATATCTCTCTATCAAGGGAGCGATTTAAGTTCCGACAAGACCTATAACCAGACTAGCATTTCGCTTAAAGTACAAGAGGGATCAACTATGAGCCTAGTTTTTCAAGGAGAGAAAATTTCTTCATTAGTGAGTACCGGGGGTCAACTCTTTTTATCAGGCGAAGTTACCAATCACCAAACCGTTGTAAATAGCGGAGGGGCTTGTGAGGCAGAAACACTTATATCCGAACAAACAAAAGCCAGTGTTACAGCCGGAGGGTTATCATATGTAAACGCATCTAAACTTATAGAGGCTAAAGTTACTGCAGGAGGAATTATACGAATCTACGGCAACCCAAATAAAATAATAACTAAAAAAACAATTGGGGGACAAATTTTTGAAATGAAATGATTTACTAAACCAGGAAATATCAAGAGGCATCGAGCGGATTCGAACCGCTGTACAAGCTTTTGCAGAGCTCTGCCTAGCCACTCGGCCACGATGCCATGCCTCAAAAGTAATAAAATTTTAATCCATATTTTTTAAACTATCGACTTCCTTTTCTTATAATAGTTACTGCTGATATATTTCCATTAATTGGAGGGTTTTGCTTTGCAACCTTTACCTGAACATTGTTTACCATTTTTATTGTACGAAGGATCCTAGATACTATTCGTTCTGCTACATGCTCAAGAAGCTCCGAGTTGATTGCCATTTCTTCATTAACGATCTTGAGCAAATCAACATAATCTACTGTATCCTCGAGTCGGTCAGAAATAGCAGCATCTTGTAGATCTGCTTTTACATTTAGATTTACAATGTAATCGCTTCCAATTCTAGTCTCCTCTTTCATGCACCCATGAAAGGCATAAATATTTATATTCTCTAAAACAATTTCATCCATTTAATGTTTTTGGCAAATATATAATACCCGATAATTATATTCTTACAATTCTGCTTTTAATATATTTGATAAAATTTTTTATGGCCGAGCGACCACTAAACTTTATTGAGCATATTATAGAAGAAGACTTAAAGTCTGGTTTATCTCCAAAACACTTGCGTTTTCGTTTTCCACCGGAGCCTAACGGATATTTACATATTGGCCATATAAAGGCCATTTGCTTAAACTTTAATATGGGATATCGTTACAAAGCTCCAGTTAATCTAAGATTTGATGACACTAACCCCATAAAAGAAGAATCTCAATTTGTTGAGGCAATCAAAAATGACATTAGCTGGTTGGGGTTTAGTTGGGATAAAGAATGTTACGCATCCGACTATTTTCAACAACTATATGACTGGGCCATATTGTTGATAGAAAGGGGCTTAGCTTATGTTGATTCCCAAAATTCCGAGCAAATAGCGTCACAAAAAGGAACCCCTACCCAAGCAGGAAAAAATAGTCCTTACCGAGATAGAACAATTGAGGAAAACAAACTGCTTTTTCAACAAATGAAGGGAGGAATTTTCGACGAGGGATGTCATGTGCTTAGAGCAAAAATTGATATGGCTTCTGCCAATATGTTATTGAGGGATCCAGTAATTTATAGGATTCTTAATAAGCCTCATCACAGAACTGGTGACGAGTGGTGTATTTACCCAATGTATGATTGGACACACGGCGAATCAGACTACATAGAAAGCATATCTCATTCTCTTTGTTCATTAGAATTTAAACCTCACCGCGACCTTTATGACTGGTTTCTTGATGCATTGTCACCGCTTAAAAATATTCGTCCCAAACAGCGTGAGTTTGCAAGATTAAACCTTTCTTATACTGTAACTAGCAAAAGAAAACTTAAAAAACTTGTAGACCAAGGACATGTTGATGGCTGGGACGATCCAAGATTACCAACTATTAGCGGACTAAGAAAAAGAGGCTATACTCCTGAATCTCTTAAAAACTTTGTTAAAGCTGCCGGTATAGCCAAAAGAGACAATATAATTGACGCATCCTTGTTAGAGTTCTCCGTTAGAGACCACCTTAATAAAATTGCCCCGCGTGTTATGGCGGTCACCAAGCCGGTTAAGCTGACTATTAAAAACTACCCGGCTGGACAAACCGAAATGGTAACAGCTATTAATAACCCTGAGGACGAACAGGCTGGGCAGCGAGAAATTCCCTTTTCAGGAGATCTCTACATTGAACAAGATGACTTTCGTGAAGAAGCCAACCGTAAGTTTTTTAGATTATCCATAGGAAAAGAAGTTCGCTTAAAAAATGCTTACATAATAAAAGGCGAAGAGGTTATAAGAAATTCTGATGGAGACATAGAGGAAATCATATGCACTTATGACCCTTTGAGCAAAAGTGGATCAGGGTCTGCAGAGAGTCAAAGAAAAGTCAAGGGGACCTTACACTGGGTTACCCGTTTAGATTCGCTGCCGATTCAAATTAACTTATATGACCGTTTATTTTCAGTTCCTGAGCCCGACAAAAACAAAGATGAAGACCTTGGCGAGCATGTTAATAAACAATCTTTGGAGATCACTAATGGATATATTGAACCTTATGTACTCAACTCTCCTTTAGGATCAAAGTTTCAATTTCAGCGCATAGGATATTTTATCCTAGATAGTAAAAACGACGAAGGCCAACTCGTCTTTAACAAAACAGTTGGCCTTCGTGATACTTGGCAGAAGACTTAATTAGGGTTTATCAACCTTTTTATTGTCAATTCTTTTTTTATTTTCTTTCTTCATGGCCTCACCAATTTGGTTACTGGCGGAAAAAGAAGCCACCATGTTGTTAAGCATATCACTTCCAGCTTGGGGTGAATTAGGTAGCAAAATGAGATTACTGTTAGTTTCTTCTCCTATTGACTGGAGTGTATCGTAATGCTGGGTCACAACTATTAGCGCCGACGCCTCTTGTGAATTAATACCAACATTATTAAGTACATCTACAGATTCCTCTAATCCTCTAGCAATTTCTCTTCTCTGATCCGCGATTCCCTGACCTTGAAGACGTTTACTTTCAGCCTCCGCTTTGGCTTTTTCAACGATTAAAATTCTGGCAGCGTCACCGTCATATTGGGCTGCAATCTTCTCTCTCTCCGCAGCGTTAATTCGATTCATAGCTGTTTTTACTTCCGCATCGGGGTCAATGTCTGTTACTAGAGCTTTAATAATATCATATCCATAATTTACCATAGCGTCATTTAACTCTCCTTTTACAGCATTAGCGATTTCGTCCTTTTTTTCAAACACGTCATCTAATCTCATTTTTGGGACGACTGCCCTTACTACATCGAACACATAAGACGTTATTTGGTCTTGGGGAAAGTCAAGTTTGTAAAATGCATCATAAACTTTTTCAGGAAGAATTTTGTATTGGACTGAAACTTTAAGTTTGACAAAAACATCATCTTTAGTTTTTGTTTCCACGATCACGTCTAGTTGTAAAATTCTCATGCTTACTCTTCCTGCTATTTTATCAATAAGAGGAATTTTAATATGAAGACCAGGCTTTCGTATGGCAAGAAATTTACCAAAGCGTTCAATTACAGCAGCTGTTTGTTGTTTGACCACAAAGACTCCTGAGAGAATTAAAAGGATAATTGAAAAAATAATAATGTAAGTAGAAAGGTCCATAGGCTAATTATTTAAATAGATTATTAATTTTTTGAGTCTTCTTAAAGTTACTTCTTTTTCGAGCAAGCCACAAACACTAAAAATGTCAGGGCCACTTAAACTCCCAATAATTGCAAGTCTTAAGCTTTGCATAATTATCCCAAAAGGAATATCGGCTTTTTCGTTCCAAGTTTGTAATTTTTGTTTCCAATTTGAAGCGGGGATATTTTTTTCGATTAACTCAATAATAAAATTGAGTGCTTTTTCAGGTCTGCCATTTTCAATTTTTTTAATTACTTTTTCATCGTATGTTGTTGGATCATTAAATAAAAGGTTAGCCTCAGACTTGAAGTCTTCTAATAAAAATAACCGCTCTTTTAGAAGCTCATAGACAGCAAGTTTACTTTTTTCTAACTTGATCATAGACATGGTGCTAAAAAACGCAGGAAAACGCTCTAAAACTGATTTTGATTCTGAGCGCTCTATAAATTTGTGATTAATCCACCGTGCTTTATTAAAATCGAATCGGGCTCCTCCTTTTTGTATTTTTCCTACGTCAAACAAGCGGATCAATTCTTCTAATTCAAAAATTTCTTTTTCTATTCCAGGGTTCCACCCCAATAGTGAAATATAATTTAAAAGTGCTTCTGGTAAAAAGCCCCTTTCCTTAAATCCAATATTGCTATTCCACTTCAAGGGATATATGGGAAAACCCCGTTGATCCCCATCTCTTTTTGAAAGCTTTCCCTTACCCTCTGGTTTTAAGATTAACGGCAAGTGCATGAACTGGGGCATGGCCCAATCAAAAGCATAATATATAAGCTGGTGAAAGGGCAAGGATGGCAACCATTCCTCTCCGCGAATCACGTGAGAAATTTTCATGTGGTGATCATCGACAACATTGGCAAAATGATATGTTGGCATTCCGTCTGCTTTAATTAAAATCTTATCATCAATTTCGTCACTATTAACTTTGATCTCACCCCTTATTTTATCCTCTACAGTTATGGTAATCCCAGACTCAACCCTAAGACGAACAACATAGCTTTCCTCTTTTATTCTTTTTTTCGTTTCCTTTTCACTCAGGCTTAGAGAGTTTAATAAATCATTTCTGTTTAATGAGCAATACTTAAATGATTGCCCCTTTTTTTCGTATTCTCTTCTCAGTTCAGCTAATTTCTCATCTGAGTCAAAAGCGTAATAAGCCCTTCCTGCTTTAAGAAGTTTTATAATTTCCCGAGCATAAATTTCTTTTCTTTCGCTTTGTCTGTATGGGCCAAAACGTCCCTTCTTTTTAGGCCCCTCATCTTGTTCAATACCAAGCCAACTAAGCGATGTTGTGATATAATCCTCTGCGCCATCAACCCTTCGGCTCTGATCTGTATCCTCAATTCTTAAAATAAATTCACCATTGTGTTTTTTGGCATAGAGATAGTTAAATAGTGCCGTCCTTAATCCTCCAATGTGAAGCGCCCCTGTTGGGCTCGGTGCAAATCTAACGCGTATGCTCATAAATAAATTTTTACCAAAGATAACATCATGAGTATCTCTAATGAAATTATTTGTTTTTTCTTTGTTCTATATTTGCAAAAAAATGATACAATTCTTTCATAATGATTTTCTGACCCTAGATAATAAACAATTATCTGAATGGCTTGTTAAGGTTGCTAATAAGGAAGGATTCGTCATTCAAAAGCTTCATTATAACTTTGTTGACGCCTTTAAGCTCTATGAATTGAACCAAAAATACTTGAATCACGATAACGATACTGATATTTTAACCTTCGATTATTCTGTAGATAATGAAATTTCTGCGGAAGCCTTTATTTCACATGATGCACTTGAGCAAAATGCAAAAATAAACAAGCAAAGTGTTGAAAAAGAGACACTTAGGCTTCTTTCACACGCGCTTTTACATTGTTTTGGCCATCCTGATAAAAGTCCTGACGAAAAATTATTTATGCGACTTAAAGAAGAAGAGTGTATTGCAATGTTCCACGTGAAACAATAATATATGTTTGAGGGAGAATACGATGTTGTCGTTGTTGGAGGAGGTCATGCTGGGGCTGAGGCTGCAGCCGCTGCTGCAAATCTAGGTTCAAAAACTTTGTTGATAACTATGAATCTCCAAACAATTGGTCAGATGTCATGCAACCCAGCCATGGGAGGTATTGCAAAAGGACAGATAGTAAGAGAGATTGATGCGATTGGCGGATATAGCGGTATTGTCTCTGACAAGAGTGCCATTCAATTTAAAATGCTAAATCGATCAAAGGGACCTGCAATGTGGAGCCCCAGGGTTCAGTCTGATAGATTGTTGTTTGCCAAAGAATGGCGCGATGCTCTTGAACAAACTCCTAATTTGGATTTTTACCAGGATATGATTCAAGACATTATCGTTCAGGGTGGAGCAATTAAGGGGCTAATTACTTCATTGGGGACTCCTATATACTCCAAAACAGTTATTCTTACCAACGGAACATTTCTAAATGGTTTAATCCATATTGGAGAGAAGAATTATGGCGGGGGCAGGGCAGGCGAAAAAGCCGCAACAGGTCTCACAACTAAACTTGAAAACCTTGGGTTTGAGTCAGGTCGAATGAAAACAGGTACACCGCCACGTGTAGACGGAAGGTCGCTTAATTATAAATTGATGGAAGAGCAGCCAGGTGACGTTGATCCTTCAAAGTTTAGTTTTACAGACACATCTTTTTTAACCGAACAACGTAGTTGTCATATTACTTACACTAGTCCAGACGTTCATGATCTACTGCGCTTAGGGTTCGATCGCTCACCGATGTTTAATGGTAGTATTCAAAGCACAGGACCAAGATATTGTCCATCTATTGAGGATAAGATTAATCGATTTGCAGACAAATCAAGACATCAAATATTTGTTGAACCAGAGGGATGGAATACTGTAGAGGTATACGTTAACGGTTTTTCAACTTCACTACCAGAGGATATTCAGTACACGGCTTTACGGTCTGTTAAGGGATTTGAAAACGTTAAATTCTTTCGCCCTGGTTATGCAATTGAATATGATTATTTCCCCCCCACCCAGCTTAAAAATAGCCTTGAAACCAAACTGGTCAATGGCCTTTTCTTCGCGGGTCAAATAAATGGAACTACCGGCTATGAGGAGGCAGCTTCACAGGGGCTTATGGCCGGAATAAATGCTCACTTAAAGCTCAACAAAAAGCCCCCTTTTATTTTGAAAAGGAATGAAGCCTACATTGGCGTATTAATAGACGATCTTATTACGAAGGGAACGGATGAGCCATACCGAATGTTTACTTCAAGAGCGGAATTCCGAACCCTTTTGAGGCAGGATAATGCAGATTTAAGACTTACTCCAATTTCTTTTGATCTCGGCTTGGCGAGTGAAGGGCGAATGAGAGCAGTTGAGTTAAAGTCTGCTCAAACACAAGAATTAGTTTCTTTTTTTAAGACACAAAGTTTTGATGTAAACGAGGTCAATCCACTACTGATTAGTAAAAACTCGGCTAAGGTTAAACAGCCAAATAAGTTAAGCAAAATATTTTCCCGTCCAAATATTACCCGACACGAAATGATGTCAATCGAGGCAGTTTCTTCTTATCTGGAAAAGCATAGGATCAACAGTGAAATTTTAGAACAGGCGGAAATACAGATTAAATATGCTGGATATATTCAAAAAGAGACAGCAAATGCAGAAAAACTTAATCGACTTGATTATATTAAGATTCCGGAAGGTTTTGATTATGATGTTTTAGCTTCTTTATCTAAGGAAGCTAAAGAGAAATTAAATAAAATAAAACCAGCAAACCTCTCTCAGGCTTCAAGAATTAGTGGTATTAATCCTAGCGACATTAGTGTTCTTTTAGTTAAGCTGGGCAGGTGATGTTCCACGTGGAACCATATTATGAAAAATATAAAAAATACTTTCTTGTATACTGTAAAAGACCATTTGGCGTCAGAAGAATACTTCAACCTTTATTGGGATAAGCAAAAAATGATAGCATGGACTGATTTAGGAAAGGTAAAAGATTTGAACCCCTACTACCAATCTGACAAGTATATTTCTCATCAAACAGACAATAAATCCATAATCAATATTCTTTATGGCTTTGCAAGAACAATAATGCTGCGGTATAAATTCAAACAACTTAAACCATTTGTAAAACCCTTGGATAAGTTGTTGGATATTGGATGTGGGGCTGGAAGCTTCTTGTCTTTTATGAATAAAAAAAACTTTAATGTATTTGGAGTAGAAAAGAACACTACTGCTTTAGAAATATGTGCCAAAAAAAAACTTAAAGTTTATAACTCATTAGATTCTCTTCCAAACAAAGTCTTTGATATCATTTCTTTATGGCATGTCCTTGAGCATTTAACTCAACCTGAGGAAGTTATAGCAAAGATCCATGATTTATTGAATAGCAAGGGAGTTTTAATTGTAGCAGTTCCCAACTTTTCTAGTCACGATAGGTTGCATTATAAAAACAATTGGGCCGCGTTAGACGTTCCTCGACATCTTTGGCATTTTACCCCAGAGGGTTTGGAAAAAATATTTTTCAGTGCGGGATTTAAATTATTAAAAAAAAGCCCCCTTTGGCTTGATGTTTTTTACATTTCGTTTCTCTCGGAAAAATATAAAGGTAATAATCTGGCTTTTTTAATAGGAGTGCTAAAAGGAAGTTATTTTACACTTCGATCCCTATTCTCAAAAAAGCATTCGACTATTTCTTTTGTGTTTAAGAAGGAGGCTGTTTAGTACTTAATAACCGCTTTATCTCAAGAATAAAGTTGCTGAATAAAATTTTAGGATTAGCATTGCGCTCAATTTGATAACAACTATCTTCCAAAAGCCTTACCAATTCTAGAACATTTCCATTGTGGACAAAAGGTGAAAATTTCTCAATATCAAAATCTGTATTTAGAGAAAGATCAAATAGAGATTCAGCTCGATAAGAGAGTAACATTGTCTGACGAATAAACTCCAGAGCATACTGTAAAAAAGACTTCTGTTCCTCACGGCTCAACTGGCTCACGCGTTCTGACCACTCCATTAAATCCAATATAATCGCTTTGTTGGATTTGGCACGAAAAGCAGTTCTCAAGCCTTCAATCCAAAGCTTTTCGAAGACAATTGATTGTTTAGAAGTCGTAATTAAGGACAAGACCTTTCTCCAGCTCCCCCTTCCCGCGCTTATCAGTTCTTTTGATTTTTCACCTGCTTCGATTGCTGTTAATTTATTTTCAATTGCTTTCTCTAAAAGGGGGGTTAATTTGATCATTTGACACCGAGAAACCAAAGTCGGTAAAAGTTGCTCAACTTGTTCCCCAACCAAAAAGAAATAACAGTTATGTGGAGGCTCCTCAAGCAATTTTAAAAGTTTATTGGAGGCTGACTCTGAAATTTTTTCTACACCAAAAATCACCATTACTTTCTTTCCGCCACCATGAGCTTTAAGATGCATTTTATTGTGGATTTTTGAGACCTCCTCAACACCAATAATCCCCTGTTTATTTCCTGCTTCAAGTTGATTTATCCAGTCCTGAGATCCTCCGTACGGGTTATTACTAAGAAATACAAACCAATTTTCACTATAATCCTCTGATGTAGTCTTAGCCGCTCCAGAAGATTTATTAATCACTGGATAAATAAAATGTAGGTCTGGATTATAGAGTAATTTTTGTGATGAAACACCTTTTTTCTGTTCGTTATTTAAGAACTCAAATCCATAAATCAACTCTAGCGCACAAAACAAAGCTAATGGTAGACCCCCATAACCTTGGGAGTCTATAAATAGCTGACAATGAGGAGATTGATCTTCAGAAATCATCTTTCGCAGCTTTGATTTTAGCTCCTCTTGTCCAACGATTTCGTTGTAGTACATGCGGTGGTTAAATTTTTTATGATCCTAAAAATAACGAATCCTTTTGGATTACACTTTCTCCACTATAGCAATGTGCTTAATGCCCAAAAAAATAGCCTTCGTAATGGTAAAAAAAAGTTATTTTTGAAAAAATTTACTCATGCACACACTTAATAACAATGATTTTTCTAACCGTAAAGCTGTAATAAGGGTTGATTTTAATGTGCCATTAGACGAAAACTTCCAAGTAACTGATAGCACAAGAATTTTAGCGGCTAAGGAATCAATTGATTATATTTTAAACCATGGTGGTAGTTGTGTGCTAATCTCTCACTTAGGTAGGCCTAAAGGAAAAGACGCGGCCTTTTCACTATATCATATAGTTAATAAAGTATCGGAGATATTGGGCATACCCGTTTTATTTTGTGACGATTGCGTAGGCCCGAAAGCGGAGACAGCAACTGCGCAACTCAAGCCAGGAGAAGTAATTTTAATGGAAAACCTTCGCTTCTATCCAGAGGAGACTGCTGGGGATTTTAATTTTGCCCTTGGATTATCTAAACTAGGGGATTTTTATGTCAATGACGCTTTCGGAACAGCTCACCGCGCTCATGCTTCCACAACTATTATGGCACAGTTTTTCGATGAGGATAAATATTTTGGTAAGCTACTAGAAAAAGAGGTCAAAGCAGTCCAAAAAGTCTTGGAGAACGGTGAAAAACCAATTTTGGCAATATTAGGTGGGGCTAAAGTTTCCTCAAAAATAACCATCATTGAAAATATCTTAGATAAAATTGATCACTTAATAATTGGGGGAGGAATGGTTTATACTTTCGTCAAGGCAATGGGAGGAAATATAGGACAATCCATTTGTGAGGACGAATATTTTGATTTTGCTTTGGAATTATTGGAAAAAGCTAAATTAAAAAATGTAAACATTCATTTACCTACAGATGTTATTATCGCGGATGACTTTTCGAATAAAGCAAATAAAAAAGTCAGTATGGTGTCGGAAATCTCCGAAGACTGGCAAGGACTTGACGCTGGTCCAGAGAGTTTAAAGGCTTTTGAACAAGTTGTAATGAAATCTAAAACAATTTTGTGGAACGGCCCACTTGGTGTTTTTGAATTCGAAAACTTTGCAACGGGAACTATGACATTAGGAGAGCAGATTGCTAAGAGCACTAAGAATGGAGCTTTTTCGCTTGTGGGTGGAGGAGACTCAGTGGCAGCCGTGAAACAGTTTAGATTAGGGCCTAAAATGAGCTATATTTCCACTGGAGGAGGCGCCATGTTGGAAAGTCTTGAAGGGAAAATACTTCCTGGCATAGCAGCGCTCCTTACATAGGTCACATTTATGAAAAAAATGGCTTTATTAGGGGTTCTTATTATGCTTAACGCGTGTAAAGAAAATCAACCCAAAACCCGCTATCTTCCAGATTCTAGTGGAAAAATCAATCATTTGTCTATTGTAATGCCTGAAAAAAGTTGGAGTGGTTTTTTGGGAGACAAAGTAAGAGATTTATTGTTAGCGCCTTACGAGGGCTTACCTATTGATGAACCTCAGTTTTCACTTAAATTTATTCCCGAAAAAGTCTTTACAGGCTTTGCAAAGAATAGCAGAAATATCATCTGGTTTGTAAAAGACCCTATTGGTAGATTTCAACTCTCTGAAAACATGATGGCAAAACCCCAACTTGTGGCTAAAGTGAGTGGTGATGACGAAGAGGTACAAGCATTTTATTTAGAGGAGAATATTGAGCTTCTAAGAGCATCAATCTCCGGAATTGAGCAAACCGAAAAACTCAGAAGGATTGGAAAGTCACCAAGTACAGACAAGGAATTTTCCGATAGATTCCAGATTTCAATGACCTATCCTTCTGTTTATAAAACTTTAAAAGATACCCAAGACTTTACTTGGATACAAAAGCCAATTCAAAAGGGGCATATGAATATAATTGCTTATACCCTCCCTATAAATGCTTTGAAGGGAAATATAAAAAAAAGAATACCGTTTATAAGGGATTCCATTGGAAAAGTGTATATCCCGGGAAGATTGCCAGGGTCCTATATGATTACAGAGCGTGCTTATCTACCCTACTATTTCAAGACTCAGATAAATGGGAAATTAACTTATTTAACTAAGGGAACTTGGGAAGTCGCTAACGATTTTATGGCAGGCCCATTCATCAATTATATGGTAAGAGATACCCTAAAAAAAAGATGGATGGTTATCGAGGGGTTTACATTTGCACCCTCAGCTAGTAAAAGAGATTACATGTTTGAATTAAACACGATTATTAGCAGCATGCAATTTGAATAAGGGGAAATTTACTCTTTATCTGATTTGGAGTCAACTTCTTCATCTTCCTTTGAAGCATTTTTAAATTCCTTTATTCCGCTACCCAACCCCTTCATTAACTCTGGGATTTTTCTTCCACCAAAGAGTAAAAGAACCACCACAACGATAAGAATAATTTGTGGCGCACCGATCATGCCAAGAAATAATATTGTTGAGAACATTAAATGTATTTTTATCCAAATGTAATTAATATTTAAATGAAATCTAAATTTCTTTCACAGGCCTATAAATAATTTTTAAGGGTTATAACTATATTTGTCTGCGATGGCTGATAAAAAAAACAAAAAACGCCTGTGGATTCAAAACCTTTTGAATCGGTATCGGTTGGTTGTCATCAACGAAAAAACCTTCAATGAAGAGTTTTCTTTCAGATTATCGAGATTGAATATCATATTGACGTCAATCCTCGTGATTACTTTTATTTTTATTGGGTCAATTTTTTTAGTAGCATACACTCCGCTTAAAGAGTTTATCCCTGGATATACCTCTACTAAACTGAGAAAAGAAGCAATAAGGAACAGCTTTTTACTTGACTCCCTTTCTTCTGAATTTCAAAAACAACACCAATTCATAAGGGCAATGAAAAGTGCGCTTATGGGAGAAGTTAATCTAGATGAGCAACCATTCAAGGATCTGAACAATAACAATCGAGAAATCTTGAACCCAGAGAATAGTCTTTTGAAAGCCGATTCTTTATTGCGATTGGAAGTTATCCAGGAAGATAAATATAATGTGCTACCTAACCCCGATGGAAATGTTAAGTTTATGCTTTTTTCACCAGCATCAGGTATTATCTCTCAACCATTTAACAACGAAATCAAGCATTTTGCTGTTGATATTGCCTTAGCAAAAGGCGTCCCAATTAAGGCTGTCGCTACAGGAACAGTTATTCTTGCTGATTGGACTGCAGATACAGGATATGTGATCATTATCAAACATGATTATGGTTTACTCTCGGTTTATAAGCATAATTCCTCAATCGAAAAATCTCAGGGAGACATGGTGGCGCCAGGTGAAGTTATTGCCTATGCTGGTGATACTGGAGAACTCTCTACGGGATATCACCTTCACTTTGAATTATGGATTGATGGCTATCCAGTAGATCCAACAAATTTTATTGATTTTTCTGAAGGATTATGATTAAGTTATTAGCAGCAAAATTGTTTGCAAAGATTATCCACCACAAAAATCAAAAGTGGATTAATAATCCTTTAGGTTTCCAAAAGAAAATATTTTATAACCTAATAAAAGAAGCTACTGATACTGATTTTGGAAAAGACCATAACTTTCATAAAATCAAAGATTATACTGATTTTCAAGCTGAAGTACCAGTTAGGGATTATGAAGGCCTACGCCCGTATGTTGAAAAGATGTTACTAGGTAAAGCTTCTGTGTTATGGCCTGGCAAGCCTTTATACTATGCAAAAACGAGCGGAACTACCTCTGGAGTCAAATACATTCCCCTTAGCAAAGCATCAATGCCAACTCATATAAGAGCAGCTCGAGATGCACTCTTAAACTATATATACAAAACGGGTAATGCCGATTTTGTTAAGGGAAAACAAATTTTTCTTCAAGGAAGCCCCATTTTAGAAAAAACCAAAGGGATTAATTATGGACGTCTATCGGGTATTGTAGCTCATTATGTTCCCAAATACTTACAAAAAAGCAGAATGCCTTCATGGGAAATTAATTGTATTGAGGATTGGGAAACAAAGGTGGATGCGATTGTGGAAGAAACTTTTTCCGAGAATATGTCCTTAATTGCAGGAATTCCATCTTGGGTTCAAATGTATTTTGAAAAGCTAATCGAAAGATCCAATATTCCCGTAGGAGAGATGTTTAAAAATTTCTCCTTATTTGTCTATGGTGGGGTAAACTATGAGCCTTATCGACCATTGTTTGAAAAATTAATTGGAAGAAAGGTAGATTCAATTGAGTTATTTCCCGCTTCAGAGGGATTTTTTGCCTATCAGGACGTCCCTGGGGAAAGAGGTTTGTTACTTCTAGTAGATAACGGAATTTTTTATGAATTTATTAAGGTTGATAATTTTAGGGAGAAGGACCCCAAACGATATACTTTAGGTCAAGTTGAGTTGGGGATAAATTATGTCTTGATTTTGTCAACCACTGCTGGGTTATGGGGCTACAATATTGGGGACACTGTAAAGTTTGTTTCTTTGTCGCCCTTTCGAATAATTGTTACTGGAAGAATTAAGCATTACATTTCTGCTTTTGGTGAACACGTAATTGGCAAAGAGGTGGAAACAGCATTGGAAGAAGTCTGCAAATCTACTGGTATTCGGGTAAAAGAGTTTACTGTTGCCCCGCAAATTGATCCTAAAGACGGATTACCCTACCATGAATGGCTTATTGAGTTTGATGATTTCCCTGATGAGATTGACCAGTTTGCAGCTCTATTAGATCAAAAAATGCGAAAGCAAAATGCTTATTACGAAGATCTAATTCGGGGAAAGGTACTGCGCACTCTAGTTATTACACAAGTAGCTCCGTCAGCTTTTCAAAGCTACATGAAAAGTATTGGTAAACTGGGAGGTCAAAACAAGATTCCCAGATTATCAAATGATAGAAAAATAGCAGACGAACTACAAATAAAATAATCCATGTACGAAAATATTTCTCACGAAAAACGCTATCATAAAACATTGAGCTTTTTGAAACAGCACATACAAGGAGGCTCAAGAATCTTGGACTTGGGGGTTCACAACCCGCTCTCCCAACTTATGCAGCAACAAGGCTATAAAGTCATAAACACCAATGGAGAAGATTTAGACGAAGACCAATCCTCATTAACTGACTCTAAAGCGGAAGTCGTAACGGCATTTGAAATATTAGAACACTTGCTTTCTCCTTATCAAGTACTAAAAAGCATTAAAGCCGAAAAGCTAGTTGTGAGTGTCCCCTTACGGTTGTGGTTTTCTCCAGCTTATCGAAGTAAAAAAGACCTTTGGGATAGACATTATCATGAATTTGAAGATTGGCAACTTGATTGGCTTTTAGAAAAAACAGGATGGAAAATTATTGCTCGTGAAAAATGGACTAATCCCAATTCAAGCTTTGGAATAAGAACACTTTTGAGATACTTTACAACTCGTTATTACATTGTATTTGCTAAAAAAAACAAGTAAGAAAATTGAACTTTTATATTGTCATACCAGCCCACAATGAGGAAAAAAATATAGCTCAAACTCTACAATCTATTGTAAACCAAAAGTTAAAACCTAAAAAGCTAGTGGTTGTAAATGACAATTCATCCGACAATACTAAGCAAATTATAAACGATTTTACCAAACGTTTTGACTGGATCCAAAAAGTAGAAAATAAATCCTCCAACGCCCATTTTCCTGGATCAAAAATTATTAATGCCTTTTATGCGGGTTATTATACTCTTGACGACAAATATGATGTTATATGTAAGTTTGATGCTGACATAGTTTTTGAGCCAGACTATTTATTAAATTTAAAGGTTAACTTTGAAAACAACCCCCGCTTGGGAATGGTGGCAGGTGTATGCTATGTAAAAAAACAAAAGGATTGGGCACTGGAGAATTTAAACCGTAATGATCACATAAGAGGCGCTTTAAAGGCCTACAGGAAGGACTGTTTTTTGCAGATAGGTAAATTGAAAAGGTCTATTGGATGGGATACCATAGACGAATTACTTGCACAATATTATAAATGGGAAATTTTAGTGGATGAAACACTGAAAGTAAAACATCTTAAGCCCACAGGGCTCAATTATAGTCCAGATGCAGCCTTATTGCAAGGGGAAGCCACTTACCGAATGAGGTTAGGGTGGTTATTAACTTTGATTATTGGACTGAAACGAGGTCTTGTTACTCAAAGTTTTATGGTTATTTGGAGCTACCTTAAAGGGTATTCAATCGCTAAAAAAAATAATGCACCCTTCATCGTTGACAAAGCGCAGGGAAAATATTTTAGAAGTTACAGGTGGAGAGGGATTTTAAGGTGGATAAAATTTAAATAACCAACACTTATTTTATCTTTACAATCGATGGATAAAATCAACATACTTGTTTTGGGGAATGGTGGACGAGAGCACGCCTTTTGTTGGAAATTGGCAAAAAGCCAATTGACAAATCAGCTGTTTATTGCACCTGGAAATGGCGGGACCGAAGATTTGGCAATAAACCTTGATATAGGGGTTAATGACTTTGAATCAATTAAGAAGGCTGTGCTGTTAAATCAAATTAAACTAGTAGTCGTTGGTCCAGAGGACCCACTTGTAAATGGGCTTCATGACTTTTTCCTTTCAGATCAGGCACTAAAGGACATTCCTGTCATTGGTCCAAAAAAAATGGGAGCAAGACTAGAGGGAAGTAAGGAGTTTGCAAAGATGTTTATGCAAAGACATGAAATTCCTACCGCCCAATACGGGAGCTTTACTGCCGAGAATATTGTTCAAGGCTATGCCTTTTTGGATCAAATGAAATCTCCATACGTGCTTAAGGCCGATGGATTAGCTGCAGGGAAAGGCGTACTAATAATTGATGATTTAAAACAGGCTAAGACTGAGCTTACCAAAATGCTCTTGGATCAAAAATTTGGGGTTGCCTCTTCAAAAGTTGTTATTGAAGAGTTTTTAACTGGAATTGAAATCTCCTGTTTTGTTTTGACAGACGGGGAGGCTCACTTAACGTTCCCAACGGCTAAAGATTACAAGCGTATCGGTGAGGGCGATAAAGGACTCAATACCGGCGGAATGGGAGCCATATCCCCAGTGCCATTTATGGATGATCAATTCAATAAAAAAATACAGGACAGAATCGTAAAGCCGACCATTAAAGGATTACTCGAAGACAATATACCCTACCTAGGTTTTCTCTTTATTGGCCTGATAAAAGTTGGAGAAGAACCCTATGTTATTGAATATAATGTTAGGATGGGAGATCCCGAAACGCAGGTTGTTTTACCCCGGATAAAAAACGATTTTGTAGAACTTTTATTAGCGACAGCAGAAGGGCGCTTATCACAAATTGAAATTGAAATTGATGATCTTTCTGTGACAACAGTTGTTGCCGTCTCAGGGGGTTATCCTCAGGAGTATCAAAAGGGTAAAAAAATAACTGGACTAGAAAAAGTAAAGGGGAGTATTGTTTTCCATGCAGGAACCACTTTAAAGGAGGGAAAAATAGTTACAAATGGCGGGAGGGTTCTGGCAGTCACCTCATATGGAGAGGGACACGAATCTGCCCTGAAACAATCTTATGGTCAGATTGAAAAAATTAATTTTGAAGGAATTAATTTTAGAAAAGATATAGGTTTTGACTTATAGAAATGAATGGGCAGAGGAATTCTTTTTTTCCTCTCCGCTTTTATCGAACTTTCGTAATTGATTTATCCAGTATATCCCCGCTATTAAACCAACTAATAAAAAAATGAAAGAAATACCATTAGATACCCACCAATTAAAAAGCTCAACATGAGTTAGTAGCTTAAAAGGAAAAAAAAGTACCTCCTCAAATAAACTTGCGATTGACTCAAAAAAATTCTTCATTAATTATCTATTATTTATATTGCAAAAGTAATAAAAACTGGAGATGATAGTAAAAACTTTCAATAAAGTTGGATTAAAGGCATACTTGTATTCTTTTATTTTTTCTCTTGCAGTAATTTTTCTAATTAACTATTGTAAACATCACAAAGATTGGAACGTAAATAACATTTTTGAAATTCTTATTTTATGGATTATTTTTGCCTTTTTTATTTTTTTTATTAGTTTTTTACAATCTAAAAAATCAAGCTCTAAGCTATCTGGGATTCATTTATTAACCTTTCCACTTGTTTTTCTTTTTTTCCCAAACGGACCAGGGTTAGCCTTCTCTAAAATAGTTATTGGACTAATTTTAGTTTATTCCGAACACATATTTATTAAAGCTCTTTACAGTAAGTCAAAGAATAAGTACTTATTTGACTTATCTATTTTTATTTCTATTATTGCTTTAATTAATATAGCTCTTTTAATTTTTTATGTATTTCCCATTATAGTTGTTTTTAATCAAAAATTGTATAACATTAAAAGCTTAATTGCTATTCTTTTTCCTGCTTTATTAATACCCTTTATTTTTTATTCACTAGACACAATAGTGCCTTTTGATTTATTTGGAATCGTTAATAATACGCTTAAGATTCAACCTTGGGGGTATTTAGATCAAACTAATGGTGACTGGCTATGGTTTTTAATATTGACGGTCTCAATTTATGTTACAATTTTTATTCGTCCAAAAGGTAATGAGAAGTATTCAGCTTTTCTATTTATGACAACCTGGTTATATTTAAGTTTTTTTATAGGCTTTTTAGGTTTAAATCTTGACCAGGAAAGGTGGCTTTTAGGCTTTGTTCCAGCGGCCTTTTTTTTCGGTATTTTCATTGAAAATTTGAAGTCTGACAAATTAAAAAATAGTGTAATTTTTTTAGCAGCAATTTTCATGGTAATTTTTAAACTTGTTGACTTCGAAGTTCTATAAATTTAGCAGATCATTTTGCAATAAATTTGTTTAATCTCAAATCGTATCTTAGCATTATTAAATAATTAAACTTATGGAATGAGTTATCAGTCTTTTAGCAGCAAAGCAATAAAAATCTTTAAACAAAGTATTGACAAATATCATTTGATAGACAAGGTTGATCAATCCTTTGAAAATCCTTTTCAGTCAAATTCAATTGATTACCTTTTGTACAGAAAAAACTGGATAGATACTGTTCAATGGCATTATGAAGACCTAATAAGAGATCCTGAAATTGACCCAGTTAAAGGGATGAATCTCAAAAGGAAAATTGATGCATCCAATCAAGATAGGACTGATACAGTCGAATACATAGATGGGTATTTCTTAGATTTATATAAAGATGTTCAACCGTTTAAATCAGCCACTGTTAACTCAGAGAGCCCTGCCTGGGCAATCGACCGATTGTCTATATTGGAGTTGAAGATTTATCATATGGAAGAGGAGGCTAGTAGGTCAGAGGCAAGTAATTCACACAGGCAAAGCTGTAATAACAAACTACAAATTTTATTAATTCAGAGAATTGACCTAAGTAGCGCCATTGACCAGTTATTAGAGGATCTTAAGAAGGGATATAAGTTCATGAAGGTTTACAAGCAGATGAAAATGTATAATGACGAGGAAACTAACCCCATCTTGTATAAGGATAAATCATAAATATGTATGAAAAATCCACATTTATTGCTGTTGCGTTTTTCTGCACTGGGAGATGTAGCAATGACTGTACCCGTTATTAGATGTCTATATAAATCTCAACCTAATTTAAAAATCACTTTTGTAAGTAGACCTTATTTTGAGCCTCTTTTTGCTGAGTTTGAAAACTTCAATTTTTATCCGCTAGATATTCGAGATAGGCACAAGGGACTTAAAGGGATTTGGACTCTTTTTAAAGAACTTAAAAAAATCCCTTTCTCTGGAGTTGCTGATCTCCACGGGGTCCTAAGAACCTATTTATTATCATTTCTTTTTACAACAACATTTTTTAGGGTCAAACAAATTAATAAGGGCAGAATAGAAAAGCACCAATTAACACGAGAAAAAAACAAAAAATTTCAACCTCTCACACCTACTATTTTTCGTTATGCAGATGTTTTCAGGAAACTTGGGTTTTCAATTAATATTGAAGACCATGAGTTTCCTGACAAAAACCCTATTCCTGAAAACTTTACAAATCTTTGTAATGAGACTGATAAAAAATGGATTGGCATAGCACCATTTGCCTCTTATTCTGGAAAAAACATACCCTTTGGATTTAATGCAACAAGTTATTGCCTATTTACAGAAAGATTACCAAATATTTTTATTTGGAGCTGGACAAAATGAGATTAAAAAGCTAGAGGTATGGGAAAAGGCCTATACTAATGTTGTCAATACGTCAGGGAATACCTCATTGCTAGATCAAATCCAACTTATGCCCTATCTCGACCTTATGATATCGATGGATTCTGCTAATGGTCACTTGGCTGCTAATGCAGGAACTCCGGTCCTTTCACTATGGGGGTTAACACATCCATTTAGCGGATTTGTTCCCTTTAATCAACCTATTGAACAATCACTTACACTTGATAGAAAAAAATATCCCTTAGTGCCTACCTCGGTTTATGGTAATGTTATTCCCTCTGGATATGAAAATGCATTTAGGTCCATCAGACCAAAAGATGTAATTGAAAAGGCATTAGAATTAGTCCAAAAATAGAACTAGACATCGTCATAATCTATAAGAATCTGGTCACTTACTGGATGGGCTTGACAGGTCAATATTAAGCCTTCCTCAACCTCATTTTCAGTTAGAATTTGATTAGCCTGCATTTCTGCTTTACCTGATTTGACTCGAGCAATGCAGCTAGAGCAGACACCTCCTTGACAGGAATAGGGAACATCGAGCATGTTATCGAGTGCAGTATCTAGAATACTCTTGCCTTTTTGAGCATCGATTTTATAATTGATATCATCGTAAATAATTTCCAAAATTGCTGTGGTTGATGGGGATGCTTCGACCGAAACTTCTGGTGATGCGTTAAACAATTCAAAAAGAATTTTCGACGAACTTATACCTTTTTCCTCTAGTGTTTTTGATACTGAGTGGATCATTTCTTCTGGTCCACAAAGGTAAAACTTATCTGTGTCACCCTCCAGTTGATTCAAAGTGTTATTAACGATATCCCTCTCAATTCGTCCAAAATGACTTTTCTCAATATTAACCCTACTAAAGACCCATTTAATTTTAAGCCTTAAGGAGAATTGCTTTTTTAAGGCTTTTAGCTCCTCATAGAATAAAGTATCTTCTGGAGTCTTGTTACCATAGACCAAATAAACACTTGTATCTTCATTGTCATTGAGAGCAGTCTTAATAATTGATATAATTGGAGTGATTCCACTTCCCGCAGCAAAAGCAACTATCTGCTGTCCCTTTTCTGATTTAATGTACTTAAATCTTCCTTCTGGAGGGGCAACCATAATTGTCTCCCCAACTTCAATTACTCGATTTGCATGTGAAGAAAAAAGACCGTTTGGGACTTCTTTTATTCCTACCTGAAGTCCATCACTTGGTGCGCTGCAAATTGAATAAGATCGACGTACTTTACTTTTGCCAATATTTGTTTCTAAAGTAAGATATTGCCCTGCTTCAAATTCAAATCTTTTTTTCATTTCCTCAGGGACATTAAGAGAAATCAAAACAGCATTTGGAGTGTCTCTTTCAACTTTTGAAATTATAAGAGGGTACATTTGTGACATATAATTTTTATTATGTCGCAAAGTTATTTTAAAAAACTCTAAAATTTTAAATCTTATTTGGACATTTTCGTTAATTAATCTGGTTTTTATAATAATTTCCTGGAATTTCAGTTATTAATGTTAAACTTTTAAAGTTGAAAAAAGACACCCATTTTTTTATTTTAACTCTTACGGCCTTGGTCTTAGCTTCTGCCTGCTCCACTCAGAAAAATAAAATACTCAATCGTGGCTTTCATACCCTTAACACTAAGTACAATGTACTTTTTAACGGAAAAGAGGCATTTGAGGTTGGAAAAGCTATTTTAGAGCAAGCCCATGATGACAACTTTTTTGAGTTTTTAGATGTAGAGCCAATCGCTATTAATGGGGAAAAAATGACACAGACTAGCGTGGTTCCTGGTTTCGCTCGAGCTGAAGAAAAAGCGGTAAAAGCCATTCAAAAGCACTCTATGAATATCAATGGAATTCAACGTAATACTAAAATTGACGAAGCTTATCTTCTGTTGGGAAAGGCACGATATTTTGATCGGAGGTTTTTTCCAGCCATGGAAGCCTTTAATTTTCTGCTGGAAAACTATGCAGATAAAAATACTTATGTAGAAGGAAGAATTTGGCGGGAAAAAACTAATATTCGGTTAAAAAATGATGAGCTTGCAATAAAAAACCTCAGGGGATTAGCCCTCACAATAACCCCTAATAGTAGGTTTCACAGTATGGCTAATGCTACTATATCTCAGGCCTTTCTTAACACTCAACAGCTAGATTCCGCAAGTTTTTTCATAAAGCGGGCAGCATTAACTGCTAAAAACGACGAGGATAAGGGGCGCTATTATTTCTTAACTGGCCAGTTGTTTGAAAGTCTTAATCAGCCTGATTCTGCAATGTGGGCTTATGAGCAAGTTGTAGGGCTTAATCGAAAAATTCCAAGAAAATATTGGATTAATGCTAAGATAAAACAATTAAATATTAGAAAAATTCGCGATAGCATTGACCCATTTGAATCACTAAAAAAATTAGATAAGAATTATGAAAATGAATTATTTGATCATTTAATAAATCGTTCCTTAGGGCTATATTACTTTTGGCTAAAAAATGATAGCCTGGGGGCTCATTACCTGACAAAATCTTTAAGATCACAAAACATCGATTTGCCCACAAAAGCAGCAAATTATAGGGATATGGCCGACTTTAACTTTGCTAATGGAAAATATGTTTTAACTGGGTCTTACCTTGACAGTTTGTTACCAATAATTCCAGAGGAAACTTTGTCAAGAAGAGCAACCCAAAGAGAACGTGACAATCTTAATGGAGTAATCAAATACGAGACAATTATTAGAAAAACTGATAGTATTTTGAGACTATTATCCATGGACAAAGTTGATCAGTTAAAATATTTCGAAGACTTTCTTAAAGAGAAAAAAGCCAAAGCATTGGCTAAAGTAGTTGAGAAGGATAAAGGGGTTTTCTCTTTCCTATCCAAAGCTGAAAAAGCGAGCCAATTCTATTTTTATAACCCTAAGCTTCTAATTCTAGGCAAACAACAATTTCTTTCAATCTGGGGGAATCGCCCCAACAGTGACAATTGGGCATTAGCAGCAGCAATCGATCCAGTAATTGAAGAAAATCAAGGTGCTCTGGATAAAGAAGAAACCATTCAACAAGAAAGCTTTTTTGTAGAAAGACCAGAAAGCTATATTAATTCTCTACCTAATTCTATTGAAGCTATCGACAGTATAAAAGTAACTAATCAAAACGCCTACCTTCAGTTAGGAATGATATACAAAGAAATTTTCAAGGACAATAAACTAGCCGAAAATCGACTTACCCACTTACTTGACCTAGATCCACCGCCCAATATTTCCGCACCTGCATTATACCACCTTTACAAAATCAACGAAAAGATTTTACCTCAAAAAGCAAAAAAATACTTGGATAGGATCTTATTAGAATTCACTGACACAGCCTATGGAAAAGTACTTGCTAATCCAATGGACTTTGATCGGTCCACCTTAAATACACCCGAAATGATGTACACTAGCTTATTAAAGCTCTTTAAATCTGGAGATTTTGATTTACTAAAGAAAAAGGCGTTAGCATTATCTGTTTTTTTAAGCGGGACAGAATATCAGTCAAAATTTGAATTACTTTTGGCTAACACTAAAGGAAGGCTTCAAGGTATTGATCAATGGGAAAAAGAACTTTCTATTATTAAAATGAAATATTCTGGAACCCCTGAGGCAGAATTGGCTGAAGAAATAATTAATCAAATTAAAAAGACAAATAGCATCGACGATCAAAACAAAACTTATATTAATTATAAGTGGATTTTTAAGTATAGAATTCAAGACTCTATTGAATTAAAAAACACCAAAACCAAGCTTCAAAAATCTTTGGACAATTCTTACATCACAAATTGGTTTTTAACTGAAGATCGATTCGATGACACTCAAATTTTCCTCGTTCTTCATGGAATAAGAAATATTAGAAAGCTCAATGAATGGAAGAAAAAAATCAATGATGAAGAACAGGAGGCTTACAAAAAAAATAATTTTGTAGTTTTGTCATCCGATTATAAGAAAATGATTAGGGATAAAAAATTAAGATTCTATGAAACAAAATGATATAAATGGACAGTATAGCCGTATAGAAAACTCTACCAGTATTAAAGGGGATATTATTTCTGAGGGAGATTTTAGAATTGATGGAACCCTAGATGGAAATATCAAAACCAATGGCAAAATTGTAATTGGGAAAGAAGGTTTGGTCAAAGGCGGCATAAGTTGTAATAAAGCTGATGTTGAGGGTAAAATAAAAGGTAATCTTTTTGTCTCCGAGACCCTTAATCTCAGATCTACCAGCAATATCGAGGGGGAAGTTATTACTGGAAAACTTATTGTTGAATCTGGCGCAACCTTCAACGCGTCTTGTTCAATGAATAAAGATGGAAAAAAGGCTGATATACAACTTGTCTCCAAGATAGAAGAAACTCGTGAAAAAACAGCCTAGAAATTGGCTGATTTTTTCGGGGCTAGCCTTTCAAATTGGTTCAGTAATGTATTTAATGATCCAATTTGGCCATTGGATAAATAGAAAATGGGAGATTAATTCAAATATTCCTGTTTTGATAACCTCTGTCTTTGGCCTGGCAATAGTTTTGCTTTTGATTCAGAAACAAAGTAAAAACTTATAACCTCTTGATTGGACCTCTCTTAAACTTCGCCTTCCGCTTGACTTTTTTCGTGTCTGGACTACTGCTTGCTCATTTACTTATTCTTTGGTTACTTGGAAAGCACTTATTTGATCACTTCATCTTGCCCTCTTATTTATTTAATTATCTCATAACTCTAATTTTCTTTGCAGGATTACTAATAAACTCAAAGACTAAAGACGCTTTTTTAGGGTGGTTATTTTTTATAACGAGTGGATTGAAATTTTTAGCTTTTTTTATTATAATTTACCCTTTGTATAATCTAGATGGGGCCATTAAAAAAGCTGAACTTATTACATTTTTCTTGCCTTACAGCCTCTGCTTAACAATAGAAATTCGCCAGATTATAAAAATTTTAAATCCTAACCCATAAAATCAAATTCATTTATATTTTTATTTCATTAAAAGGCTTACATTTGCTGATTAATTAAAACTATAATTTGGTGATCTTAATGCCAAAAAATTTTTATAAAAACTCCCTAATTTATTTACTCTTGGGGTTGACTGCCTTAAGCGCTAAAGACCCAAAAAAACCGGAGGATAATAATGGCAGTGATTTAAAATCTGAAATTAAGTTATATATACTACATCACCTTGAAGACTCCCACGATTTTAATTTGATGTCCTACACCGACAAAATAAGCGGTAAGAAGGTTTATATTGGCATGCCTTTGCCCGTTATTCTTTGGGATAATGGAATAAAAATCTTTTCCTCAACTAAACTTAATCATGGGAAAACTGTTGTCCAATCAGGGGACAATTATTATAAACTTTATCACGGTAAAGTATACCAGACGGATGCTAAGGGGACCATTAATTATGATGAAAAAAATCATCCAATTAACTATAAGCCCTTAGACTTTTCAATAACCAAAAACGTAGTATCTATTTTGTTCACAGCGTTAATCATGTTGTTGTTGTTTAAAGGGTTGGCAGATTCTTATAAAAAAAATGGAATGATCGCTAAGGGATTTGGGCGTTTTTTTGAACCCCTAGTGCTGTATATTCGTGATGAAATTGCTATACCAAATATTGGTGAAAAGCATTACAAAAGGTTTATGAGTTATTTATTGACTTTATTCTTTTTCATATGGTTTCTCAATCTTTTGGGTTTGACTCCTTTGGGGAATTAACGTAACTGGAAATATCGCCATTACCTTTGCTTTAGCCCTAATAACATTTATAATTACTAATTTAAGTGGTAAAAAAACATATTGGAAACACATATTTTGGATGCCAGGTGTTCCTATTCCTATGAAAATCATTTTAGCCCCTATCGAGCTTTTAGGTATAATCATTAAGCCTTTTTCTTTAATGATACGACTTTATGCGAACATATCAGCGGGGCACATCGTACTGATGAGCCTTATTTCGTTGATGTTTATTTTTAGAAATTGGTTAGGTTCAAGCCTTTCGTTTGCATTGGCATTTTCAATTTCTATAATTGAAATTTTAGTTGCCCTTTTACAAGCATACATCTTTACAGTTTTGTCTGCCTTGTATTTTGGCTTTGCAGTTGAAGAACACGATGATCATAATCATCACTAAATTAATGTATAATTTAAATAAATAGTTTAATATGGAAATTCCAGCAATAGTAGGTGGAGGTTTAGTTGTAATTGGGGTAGGTATAGGTATCGGATCTATCGGAAAAGGTGCAATGGAGGCAATCGGAAGACAGCCTGACGCCACAGGAAAAATTCAAACAGTGATGCTTATAGCAGCTGCTTTAGTTGAGGGTATTGGCTTTGCGGCATTATTTGCTTTATAAAAAAGTTCTATCCTAATTTGATTTAGGATTGCTTTTATTTAAAACTTTTTTAAAATGGAGAAATTAATTAGTGAGTTTTCTTTTGGCCTATTCTTTTGGCAGCTACTAATATTTATTTTTTTGGTGTTGCTGTTAAAGAAATTTGCTTGGAAACCGATTTTAGATACAGTCAACGAGCGAGAATCGTCTATAAAAGACGCCATGAGCGAAGCTGATAAAGCCCGTAATGAAATGGCGGCTATTCAAGAGAGTAATCAAAAAGTCTTGAAGGAAGCAAGAGCAGAACGAGAAGCATTATTAAAGGATGCTAGGAATACTGGAGCCGAAATTGTAGCTCAGGCTAAGACTGACGCTAAGACTGAGGCAAATAAAATTATTTCCCAAGCGCAAGAAGCTATTCAAAATGAAAAACGTGCTGCAGTTAATGAATTAAAAAACCAAGTTGCTCAAATTTCTTTGGAAATTGCTGAAAAAGTAATTGACACTGAATTGGCGAACAAGGACAAGCAGGCACAGTTAGTCGATAAGTTACTTAAGGATAGTTCTTTATGAAATCAGGAAGAGCTGCGTTGAGATATGCCAAGGCCCTTTTAGACTTTTCCATTGAGGGGCAAGAAGAAAAAAACGTATTTGATGAAATGCAAAACATTCTTACAGTAATGCAAAGCAGTAAGGACCTAGATGACGTGTTGAACAACCCTGTTTTGCCAACTAAACAAAAACGGCTGATTATGGAAGAAGTTTTTAACAAAATCAGTAATCCTACTGAAAGACTCTTTGACTTACTTTCAAAAAACAATAGAGAAGGAATATTGGATATTGTTGCACAAAAATACCTTGAATTGTATGACAAATATAAGGGCAAATTAATTGCGACGGTTACTACTGCAGTACCTCTTAATGAAGCTTTGGAAAAGAAACTACTTCAGAAAGCAGCAGAATTATCCCCCTTAAAAATTGAATTAAAAAATATTATTGACTCTAAAATCAAAGGAGGATTCATTCTTAGAGTAGGTGATTTACAGTTCAATGCGAGCATTGCCGAGCGCATGGAAACATTAAAGAGAAAATTGATTACATCCTAAAAAAACAGTTAAAAAAAATAAAATGGCAGAAGTTAAACCCGCTGAAGTTTCAGCAATATTAAAAAGTCAATTGGCAAGATTTGAGGCAACTGCCGCCCTGGACGAGGTCGGTACTGTACTTGAAGTAGGGGACGGTATAGCAAGAGTCTATGGCCTTACTGACGCAGAATACGGGGAATTGGTAACCTTTGAAAACGGAATGGACGGGATGGTACTTAATCTTGAGGAAGATAACGTTGGAGTAGTATTGTTGGGACCTTCAAAGGAAATCAAAGAAGGCAATACTGTCAAGAGAACAAAAAAAATTGCTTCTATCAATGTTGGGGAAGAAATAGTTGGTCGTGTTGTTGACACACTAGGAACACCCATTGATGGTAAAGGACCACTAAAGGGGGAAACTTTTCAAATGCCATTGGAAAGAAAAGCCCCTGGAGTAATCTTTAGACAACCAGTTAACGAGCCGCTACAAACTGGAATCAAATCCATTGATGCAATGATTCCTGTAGGCCGAGGTCAACGAGAGCTGGTTATTGGTGATCGTCAAACGGGTAAAACTACCGTTTGTATTGACACCATCCTAAATCAAAAGGAGTTTTTTGATGCAGGACAACCTGTTTACTGTATTTATGTTGCAATAGGTCAAAAAGCTTCTACTGTCGCTGGTATTGCGAAAACTCTCGAAGATAAAGGTGCATTAGATTACACTACTATCGTAGCTGCAAATGCTTCTGACCCAGCACCCATGCAAGTGTATGCTCCATTTGCAGGAGCAGCTATTGGTGAGTATTTTAGAGATACAGGCCGTCCTGCTCTAATCATATACGATGACTTGTCAAAACAAGCGGTTGCTTATCGAGAGGTATCCCTTTTGCTTCGTCGTCCACCAGGTCGTGAAGCATACCCTGGAGACGTATTCTATCTTCACTCTAGGTTATTGGAACGTGCTGCAAAAGTGATTGCTGATGATGAAATTGCCAAAGAAATGAATGACCTGCCTGAATCCTTAAATGATAGAGTAAAAGGAGGGGGCTCCCTTACCGCATTACCCATTATTGAAACACAAGCTGGAGATGTTTCTGCTTACATTCCAACTAACGTAATTTCAATTACTGATGGCCAAATTTTCTTAGAGTCTGACCTCTTCAACTCTGGAGTCCGCCCTGCGATTAACGTAGGGATTTCTGTATCTCGTGTTGGTGGATCGGCTCAGATAAAATCCATGAAAAAGGTTGCGGGAACTTTAAAACTTGACCAGGCTCAATTTCGGGAATTGGAAGCATTTTCGAAATTCGGTTCTGATCTTGATGCAGCGACCCTAAATGTAATTGAAAAGGGACGTAGAAATGTAGAGATTTTAAAACAAGCCCAAAACGACCCCTTTACTGTTGAAGATCAAGTTGCAATCATTTACGCAGGATCAAAAAACCTCCTTAGAAATGTTCCTGTTCACAAGGTCAAAGCATTTGAGAATTCTTTTTTATCTAATCTTAAAAAGAATAATAAAAAAGTATTGTCCGAACTTAAAGCAGGTAAGATTAGTGACGAAGTTCTTGAGACATTAAATAAAGTGGCTGAAGAAACTTCTAAAGCATTTGAATAAAGAATGGCTAATTTAAAAGAAATACGAAATCGTATTGCTTCTGTCTCTTCGACTATGCAAATTACAAGTGCTATGAAAATGGTCTCTGCAGCGAAACTAAAAAAAGCACAGGACAGGATTACAGCTATGCGACCTTATGCAACTAAGTTGACTGAATTAATCCAAAATCTTAGCGCTAACATGGGTGGCGTTGGAGAAAACTCCTACACCACTGTCAGGCCAGAAAAAAAAATTTTAGTAATTGCAATTACCTCTAATAGGGGATTGTGTGGCGGTTTTAATGCTAATATAATCAAAGAAACTCTCAGACTTGGTAGAGAAGATTTTAAAGCAAAAAAAGTCGATGTATTGGGAATTGGAAAAAAAGGAGGAGATATTTTATCTAAAACTCAAACGATGAAAAGTCGACACGACAGCCTTTTTGATGACCTTAATTTTGAGGATACTGCTTTAGTTGCTGTCGAAGTAATGGAGGAGTTTAAGAAAGGAATATATGATAAGGTACTTTTGGTTTATAACCGATTCAAAAATGCCGCTACACAGTTGATCACTGTTGAACAATTCCTTCCTATTGTCTCTGAAGAAATTTCTAGCGAAAAAACAAGGGGAGATTACCTTTATGAACCATCACAATCCGCCATTGTCAAAGAGCTATTACCTAAGTCCCTTAAAATACAATTATTTAAGGCTTTGCTAGATTCCCTCGCAAGTGAACATGGCGCACGTATGACTGCCATGCACAAGGCCACTGACAATGCCACAGAGCTTAGAGATCAACTCAAACTCACTTATAATAAAGCGCGCCAGGCTGCTATCACCAATGAGATTCTTGAAATAGTAGGGGGAGCAGAGGCTTTAAATGGATAAAATAAACCTTTTCAGTTTTATTTAATATTTAATTTCACTATGCTTTTTGTATTTTTGATCAAATACTCAATATGATTAAAATTCCTGTTATTTATACTGGTAAAGCGAATCTGCCTGATCACGCAACAGCTTTATCGGCGGGAATGGACCTACGAGCCAACATATTTTCGTCCATTATCCTTCACCCTTTAGATAGAAAAATAATCCCCACTGGATTATCCATTGCACTCCCCCAGGGATATGAGGCACAAGTCCGACCCAGAAGTGGACTTGCTGCTAAATACGGCGTCACCGTACTCAACTCCCCAGGTACTATTGATGCTGATTATCGTGGAGATATTGGTGTAATATTGGTCAATCTTTCTCAAGACCCCTTTACCATACTGCCAGAAGATCGAATTGCTCAACTGGTTGTGGCACAATACAGTCAAGTCAAATGGGAACCCGTTGAATTTCTCCCTGATTCAGAAAGAGGAGCAGGAGGTTTTGGAAGTACAGGTAAAAAATAATATTAAAGTAATTGTTTAATTAAAAAAATTAAATATTGAAAATTATTGTTCCCATGGCTGGCAGAGGCTCAAGATTAAGACCGCATAGTCTATCCGTTCCAAAGCCAATGTTACCGGTTGCAGGATCTCCTATTGTAGCTCAATTGGTAAATGAAATCGCTAGGGTTGTAGCTAAACCAATCGAGGAGGTAGTTTATGTATTAGGTGACCCCGCCTTTTTTGGAAAGGCCATTGAGGAAGAATTGACCGAGGTGGCAAATGAGCTAGGAGCTAAAGCTAAAATTTATAGACAGCTTGAACCATTAGGAACCGGTCATGCTGTAATGTGTGCTTCTGATTCTCTAACCGGGCCTATCATCGTTGCTTATGCGGATACTTTAATTCGTGCTGATCTTTCTCTTGATCCTGAGTCAGATGGGATGATTTGGGTAAAAAAAGTATCCAATCCAAAGGCTTATGGGGTTGTACAGCTTAATGAAAATGATAAGATTAATTCCTTAGTCGAAAAACCTCAGGAATTTGTTTCAGACCTTGCTGTGATTGGGATTTATTATTTTCGGGATGCAGCGTTCATTAAATCCGAATTAACCGACAGCATGAAGAAAGCCCGTTCACATGGAGAGGAGTTTTTACTTAATGAAGGAATTCTCTCAATGATGAAGAAAGGAGCCATTTTTACTCCTGGAAAGGTAAAAGAATGGATGGACTGTGGAAATCCAAAAATTACGCTGGAGACCAATAAAAAAATGTTAGGTATTTTAACTGAGGAGGGCAATAAATTGATTGCAGATAACATTACAAAAGAAAATAGTGAGATTATCCCTCCCTGTTTTATAGGTAAGGGAGTTGTCCTGAAAAATTCAATAGTTGGTCCAAATGTTGCAATTGGCGAAGGGTCTTTAGTAGAAAACTCGACTATCTCTGATTGCCTGATCCAAAAAAATACAGTAATTAAAAATGCAAAATTATTTGGCTCAATGATTGGTAATCACGTCAAGTATCATGGTAATCACACCTTTATAAGTATTGGAGACTATTCTGAATTGACTTAAAATGTTTGGAAAAGACAGCAACTTTGCGGATAAAAAAATTGGGTTTATTCTCTTTATTATTTTTATCACTGCATGCAAATCCCCAGCAGTATTTCCTAGCAAAAATCCCATAAAATATCTTCCAGTTAAGGAATTGACAAAAGCTATTTCTAAAAACAGGGTTGACTTTAAAAAATTTAGATCTAGGGTGAAAACAACCTATGATGATGGCAAAAGGAGCCAACAAGTGATAGTTAACATCAGAATGGAGAAAGACAAAGCTATATGGATTAGCGCGAATATGTTGGTGCCAATCGCCAAAATATTAATAACTCCTATAAAAGTATCTTTCTTCGAAAAATTTCAAAAAACCTTCTTTGAAGGAGATTTTACTTTTATTAACAACCAATTCAATACTAATTTTGACTTTGAGGACATCCAAAATTTATTGATTGGTCTGCCCCTTGCAGACTTAAATCGTGGAAAATGGGAAACCATATCTCACCCCAAATACTATATCTTGACTCCTAAATCTAGTAAAATGCAATTGAGACCTACTTTTTTCTACGATCCCAGCGATTTTAGTTTAAGAGAACAAAGATTTTTAGTTTCAGGAACTATGCAATCCCTCACGATCAAATATATAAATTACCAACGATTGGAGGGAGAATTTCTTCCCCGAGAAATCGAAATTTCTCTCTTTGATGGCCGAGATCTAAAAAGGATAACCCTTGAGTATAATCGAGTCGACTTCCCTGATCAATTAAGTTTTCCTTTTAAAATACCAGATGGCTACAAACCAATCGACTTGTAATGTATAGCAATAAGTGGTTTTGGACTTTTTGTTGCCTTTTGATGATTTCGGGTGGAACAGCTCAGTTTAATTCTTCCCGCCAGAAAGTTCTTGAGGCCCAAAAAAAAAGACTTCAACAGGAAATTAAGCAAATAAATACTTTACTATTCAACAACAATCGAAAGGAAAAGACAGTTCTTTCCCAAGTTGAGGACCTGGACTTAAAAATTTCTGTTAGGAGTCAACTCGTGAAGGTCAATAATCAACAAGCAAATTTATTGACCCGTCAAATTAACGTTAACCAAAGAGATATTACCGAATTAAGGGTTGAACTAGAGGCTTTAAAGAAAGATTATGCTGATATGATAATTAAGTCATATAAGAGTAAATCTTCCTTGAATCGATTGATGTTTTTGTTTTCCTCGACAGATTTCCTTCAGGCTTACAAAAGGATTCAGTACATTAAACAATATGCCAATTTCAGAAAAAAACAGGGAGAACTGATTGCTGAAAAGACCCAAACGCTTCAGATATTAAACAATGCTTTGCTTGAGCAAAAGACTAAGAAGCAGGGTTTAGTTGAAGAGAACAAAAAAGCGCAACATATCTTAATGGATGAGCGAAAATATCAGCAGCGTCTCATCCGAAGTCTAAAATTCAAGTCGCGTTCCCTTTCTGCTAACATCAAAGAAAAACAACGAAAAGCAGTTGCTATAGATAGAGAAATCGAACGCTTGATAAGGGAAGCAATTGCTGCTTCAAACAAAGCAGCAGGAAAAAAATCTAAAAATGTATTCGCCTTAACACCAGAGGCTAAGCTTTTGGCCCAAAACTTTATTGCCAACAAAGGTAAACTTCCTTGGCCTGTTGAAAAAGGGATAGTAATTCAACGATTTGGAACTCAGCCTCACCCAGTAGTAAAAACTACAATGATTAAGAGTAATGGGGTAACAATAGCCACTAGCTTCAATAGTCTTGCTCGATCAGTATTTGATGGAGAGGTAATGACTGTCTTAAGTTTTAAGGGAAACAACCCCACAGTATTGATTAAACACGGTAATTTTATCACTACATATAAAAACATTTCAAAGGTATATGTTAAAAAAGGGGACAAGGTTAAAGCAAAACAGCCAATAGGAGAAATATTTACCAACCCACAGACCGGGAAAACCACTTTACAATTCAGTGTATTTAATGAATTAAAAGCACAAAACCCAAAGAATTGGATTTATAAAATGTAGAACTACTTTTCTACCAAGAACCAAGCGTCTTCTTTAAGCGCATACCTAATGTAATTGTGAAGATTTAATGCCTCGCGTTTAGAAACAAATCTTCCATAAGCTACGCGATACAAGCCTTCCGGATTAACTTCTGTAAAGGCAGCCTGAAAACCATCAAGTATCAGTTTTTTTAATAATCTTTCTGCGTTCTCAATTGATCTAAAGGAACCAGCTACCACACTGAAGTAGGTTTTATCAAGTGGGGCATTTTTAACCACTTCGGGCTCGGAATTAAAAGAGAGATTCATTTTGGATACTGATCCCAAATCAAAAGTTGCTTTTTGAACGTTACTTTTTATTTTCTTTTGGGCCAGCTCCATTGACTTTATCTTTTCATTTGCTACATATTGGTTTCCAAAGTAATATAAGGAACCTGCTAAGGCGATTCCAATCATTCCAATAGCAGCGTACTTAAGGAAAGGCTTACGTTTTTCTTCTTTCTCTCCTGGGGTAAACATTAAGTTTTCTTTGTTTTCTTTTTCCATTTTTTGTGGGGGGTTGAATAATTTATTATTAGAGTTATTTATAGGCTTTCTGTAAAAGCTACTCAGTCCAAAAGCACTGAGATCAAAATTAATTTTACCATCTGGATAGAAGATGATTTTTTTCTGTTTATTTAATCTTATTTCTCCTATTCCAGGAAAAGACAATTGCTGTGTATTTAGCCTTTGCTTCCAACTAATTACTTCTTTTTCAATTCTTCTTAGAGCTTGTTCAAAAGATACCTTTTCTTTTTGGGCAATATAGTGAGCCAATACTCCATCATTATTACTCAATAAACTGTTAAAACTAACTTCTTTTCTAGGAGGAACGAATAATCCACCATCAGTATCTATCAAAATATTCATTGAACGGGTAAGAAAAGCTCCAAAATTAGGAACTGTAACACACTCGTGCTGGTATAGTAATTCCTTAACATATTGTTGAGTTAACATATATCAAAGATAACAAAAATCTTACCTCACAATAACCATAAGATTTAATGATGACTCAATTAAAGACATTTAAATATTTTTTATAAAAAAATCACTAGAGAAAATTATGTCTATTTTAATAGTAAACCTTTTCTCAATTATTAGATCAGAAACCTAATTTTCGTCTGACCCTAAGCAGAACTTCATCGGCAATTTTACTAGCTTTATTTGCTCCTTTTGCTAAAGCAACCTCTATTTCTTCAGGGTGTTCGTAGTAATAATTGAATTTTTCTCTTTCAACTTTAAATTTTTCTAAGATTAATTCAATCAAAGCTTGTTTAGTATCCCCATAGCCAATACCTCCATTTATGTATTTTTTGTGAAGTGCATCTACTTGATTTTGATCGCCCAATACGCTGTATATTTTAAATAAATTACATTGTTCTGGATTTTTTGGTTCATAAATTGATTTACTATCTGTAATAATGCTCATTACCTGACTGCGCAGTTTTTTTTCAGGAAGAAAAATATTTATGGTGTTATTCTTGGACTTGCTCATTTTATTTCCATCAGTGCCAATTACGTATTGAGTATTTTCATGAATCTTAGCTTTTGGCAAAACAAATGTTTGTCCCAATTGATTGTTAAAGCGTGACGCAACATCTCTAGTTATCTCTATATGTTGTAATTGATCTTTACCAACGGGGATCAATTCCGCATCGAATATCAAAATATCCGAAGCCATAAGCATAGGATATGAAAATAGACCAGCATTTACATCTCCTAATTGGTCTGATTTATCCTTAAAAGAATGAGCTAGCGTAAGTCTTTGGTAAGGGAAAAAACAACTAAGAAACCAAGCCAACTCAGTTACCTGACTTACAGCACTTTGACGGAAGAATATTGTTTTCTCAGGGTCTAGTCCGCAAGCAAGCCAAGTTGCAGCTGTAGCAAATGTATTCTCTGATAACTCGGAGCCATTTTTGACTTGAGTTATCGAGTGCAAGTCAGCAATAAAAAAAAACGATTCATTTGTTTGATCTTTAGACATTTTTATTGCAGGCAATATTGCACCCAGTAGATTTCCTAAGTGTGGAATTCCGGTAGACTGAACACCCGTCAATATTCTTGCCATTTTTGAGATTGATTACTTACAAAGATATTTTTTTTAGCGGTTCGTACAAAGTTTGCAGGATTTGGATTCTTTATCCATTCATAGAAAATGTATTTTTATAATATGGCAAGGGTTTTGATCATTTTCTGGAGAATTTGGTTTTATTTTTTAGCAGGTATTCCTGTAATTATAATGTTTCCTTTTCTGACACTATTTCTAATATTTCCAAACGGATATCGTCCTTTTTTTTGGACAGCGCGACATATTTGGTCCCGCATTGTCTTATTAGGGATGGGTTTTAGGGTTAAGGTCAATAATATGTCAGAACTTGACAATAAACAGAGTTATGTGTTCGTAGCAAATCATTCAAGTTATATTGATGTTATGCTAATGTTTATGATAGCTAATCGACCTTTTGTTTTTGTAGGAAAAAAAGAATTAGTTAAAATTCCATTTTTTGGATACTTGTACAAGCGAGCGGCTATAATGGTTGACAGAAGTAGTTCTAAAAGTCGTTTTGGAGTTTATAGTCGTGCGAGAAAAGTTTTGGAAAAAGGCTATAGTGTTTGTATTTTTCCTGAAAAAGAATATAAAGATGAAACTATATTGCTTAATACTTTTAAGCAAGGGGCATTTAAGCTAGCTATAGAGCATCAGCTAGATATTTGCCCAATTGTTTTTTTGGATTGTAAAAGGAAATTTCCATGGTATACCTCACATGGCTATCCTGGAAAATTGAGAGTTGATATTTACCCTACGATTAGCGCCAAGGGACTAACTGAAAAAGATATCTCAATACTTCAACAAAAAACTTTTGAGCTTATTTTCAGAGCACTTGATGAGGACCCTGAGCAAAAGGCAGTTGAGGCAATACGAGTTTGGAAACAAATCAAAAATATTGATTAATGAATAATTCTATCCATTGGGATTAATTCTTGATCGATGTCTCTCATAGCGTTGATTAGTTTTAATCCTTTGAATGCTTTGAGCTCTTGAATCCCTAGAGTAGCCATTTTAATTTTTCCATTAGCTAATAGCCTGGCTCTACAGGTCCCTTTTAAAAGTGGGTATTTTGGAGTAATCCATTCTCTTCCGTCAAAAAAAATCAAATTGGCATAAGAACTGTCTGTGATCTGGCCATCCCTAACTATAATAATATCATCACAAGCTCCTCTCTGCTCAAAAAGGGAATTTAATTTCTCTCTCTCTATTAATTTTAAGGGGTACTTTAAACTTGAGACGTGAACCAACTTTATGGTATTAATTTTTCGAAGTTTATAAATTTCAAATTGAATCTCTCGTCCAGTTTCTCCATAAAGGACTCTTAGCTTAACATTTCCTTTTTTAAATTCTTTTGGGATATTTACCTCATCTAGTAAATTAAAGTAAGCCGATTTGCCAAAATATTTAAAATAAGCCTTACGGAAACGCTTTTCGTGCCATTTGGAATTCAGGATTTTACTATTTTGGATGCAAAGAGATTCAAACAACGGGTACATATATTTTTTCGATTAACTCATTATACTCTGATTCTAAATCACTTAGAGAAGTTATACCTCCGCCACTGCGATAGCGGATTTCATCTTGATGTTTTTCTAGGTATCGGATATTTACCGCGCTGTCAAGATTTTCTCCATCAAAAAATCCAAAAATACCAGTGTAGTAACCCCGCTTTTCTTGTTCTACTTCTCGAATAATACTTACGGTTTTTTCTTTAGGAGCACCACATATGGATCCAGCGGGGAGCATATTTAAAAGTATTTCAGGCAGTTGTTTTTTCCATTCCTTGAAGAGCTTTCCCCTGATTTCTGAACTTGTATGGAAAATTTCATTTTTTTGGGTTTTAATTCTATCCATGTATCTAAAACGTGTTACTTTAACTTCTTTTGCAACTTTAGATAAATCGTTTCGGATTAAATCTACTATGGTATTATGTTCGTTGATTTCTTTAGTATTGTTAGTAAGAGTTTTTTGCGCATCATACAAACTTCCATTAATAGTCCCTTTCATAGGATATGAATATATATATCCGTTCATTATTTTAATAAAGCACTCAGGGGAGTAAACAACAAATTGGTCTTTGTAATGCAGCTTGTAAGGAGCTTTTGCTATATGAAATACTTGCTCGAGGCTTAAGGGAGTTTTAATTTTGGAAGGAAAAGTCAGATTTAGTAAAAAAGTATTACCCTGGTATATCTCCTTAACTACCTTTTTATAAGCTTTACGATAAAGAGACCTAGGAACTGGATCAATTGATAGTGTCATAGGTTTATGATCCAGAAATTTGGGCTTAAAATTTTTAAATTTTTTAATTTGAAAATAAAACCCTAGCTCTTCAGCTTTATCAATAGGGCAGACTATTGGAACCTCTTGTTCAAAATCTATTAGAAAAAAAAAGGGTTTTTGCTTTTCGGCCAAGGCCGACATTTCTGCTTTAAAACGATTTATTTCCAAGGAATAATTTCAAAAAATTAAAAGATTATTCTACTGATTTAACTGTATCCATAATTTTTGTTTCCAGTTCTTCCATCAACTCTGGATTGTCCTCAAAAAGAGTTTTAACTGCATCGCGGCCTTGCCCCAATTTGGTCTCACCGTAACTAAACCAAGAGCCACTTTTTTTAATAATTTCGTAGTTAACACCGAGGTCAATTATCTCACCTACTTTGGAAATTCCTTCTCCGTACATGATATCAAATTCAGTAGTCCGAAAAGGTGGCGCTACTTTATTTTTGACTACCTTAACTCGAGTTTTATTCCCAAGGACTTCAGCATCCCCACTTTTGATTTGAGTAGATCGGCGAATATCTAAACGAACTGAGGAGTAAAATTTAAGGGCATTTCCACCAGTAGTTGTCTCAGGATTCCCAAACATTACTCCGATTTTTTCTCTTAACTGATTAATAAAAAAGACGGTGCAATTGGTTTTACTTATTGAAGCAGTTAGTTTTCTTAGGGCTTGAGACATTAGTCGCGCATGAAGCCCCATTTTTGAGTCCCCCATTTCTCCTTCGATCTCACTTTTGGGAGTTAGAGCAGCTACAGAATCGACTACTACCATGTCAATAGCACCCGATCGGATTAGATTATCTGCAATTTCGAGAGCTTGTTCCCCGTGGTCAGGTTGAGAGATAATCAATTCACTCAGATTTACCCCTAGTTTTTCAGCATAAAAGCGATCGAATGCGTGTTCCGCATCTATGAAGGCAGCTATCCCCCCCTTTTTTTGGCATTCTGCAATGGCATGAAGTGTTAAAGTAGTTTTACCTGAAGACTCTGGCCCGTATATTTCGATTACTCTACCACGAGGATAACCTCCTACACCAAGGGCAAGATCTAAACCAATAGAACCTGAGGAAATAGCTTCTATTTCTTCGACTGCCTCGTCTCCCAATTTCATTACTGCACCCCTGCCGTAGGTTTTGTCCAATTTATCAAGGGTTAATTGTAGTGCTTTCTTTTTTGCTTCATTTGCTTCAGACATGATACTCTGTTTTTAAGCGAATTTACTATTTCTAATTATTGTCAACAATAGAGTTTGAAAAGGATTATTAACAATATTATATCAACTAATAGACATTAAGGGTTTCTTTTTATTTTGAACCACATTTACTTTTGGAATTTAAAATATTTATTTCCTTGGTATACCTGAATTTAAAATAAATGGAATATTTCAGATAAGATTTACCATAGTACATATAAGGTCTTTTATCAATATTAATTTTATAAATTTGTTATCAATAATAAAAGGTTTAAAGCTTGGAACTTTATAATAAAATTAGCGCTGAGGAACGAAGACTTTTAATCGAAGCTGAAAATACCGGACGCGTAACACTATCTTTCTATAAGTACAGTAAAATCCTTAATCCAAAGCTTTTTAGAGATTACTTATTTTTACACTGGAACTCAATGGGTATTCTGGGTAGAATTTATATAGCCCACGAAGGGATAAACGCTCAGCTTTCTTTACCTGCTTTTAAATTAAAAAAGTTTAGAACTTTTCTAGATGAAATTAGCTTTTTAAAAGGGGTCCGATTAAATATTGCGGTAGAACAAAATGATGAATCTTTTTTAAAACTCACTATTAAAATTAAAGATAAAATAGTAGCAGACGGACTAGACGACTCTTCCTTTGACGTTACTCAAAAAGGGACTCATGTAAATGCTAAACGGTTTAATGAATTGTTAGCAGAAGAGGGTACACTTTGTCTAGATATGAGAAATCATTATGAGAGTGAAATTGGACATTTTAAGGGTGCCTTAACTCCAGACGTAGACACCTTTCGTGAATCATTACCGTATATTGATCAAATTCTTGCTGAACAAAAGAAAGATAAAAAGCTTTTGATGTATTGCACTGGAGGGATTCGATGTGAAAAAGCAAGCGCTTATTTCAAACATAAGGGGTTTAAGAATGTTTTCCAATTGGAAGGAGGTATAATCGAATACGCTAAACAAGTAAAAGCTGAAAAAATAAAAAATCAATTTATTGGGAAAAATTTTGTCTTTGATGAACGCCGTGGGGAAAGTATAAGTAATTGTATAATTGCAAAGTGCCATCAATGTGGCTCTCCCTGTGATACCCATGTAAATTGTTCAAATGAAGCTTGTCATTTATTATTTATTCAATGTGAGAGCTGTCAGGATAAAAGACAAGCTTGTTGTTCGAGTGAGTGCCAAGACATTTTTAATTTGCCATTGGAGAATCAAAAACAATTGCGAAAAGGGAAACATAATAGTAACAAGATTTTTAGAAAAGGGCGTTCGGAAGTTTTAAAATTTAAGCATTAAATTTTCTTTTTTATGTTTAGCCTGAAATTGTCTTATCTTTTAAATATTAAATCTAGCAAATGAGTTGCGCTTCATGTTCCAGTAAAGGGTCAGGAACTCCACGAGGATGCAATAATAATGGCACTTGTGGAACAGATAGCTGTAATAAACTAACTGTTTTTGATTGGTTAGGGAATATGCAAACACCTAAAGATTCTAGCATTTTTAAAATTGTAGAGGTTCGTTTTAAAAATAGCCGGAAAAGTTTTCATAGTCTACCTGAGCAAGTTAAATTAGTTGTTGGAGATCCTGTAATTATTGAGGTAGAAAATGGTTATGATCTAGGTTTAGTTACACTTACTGGGGATTTAGTTCGTTTTCAAATGAAAAAGAAAAAAATAGCTATTGAGAGTGAAATGGTGACTAAAATTCTACGAAAAGCTAACCAAGAGGAAATTGATAAATGGCATTTTTTAAGAGACAAAGAACCACAAATTCAAAAGCGAGCAAGAGAGTTAGCTATCTCCTTAGGATTAGAGATGAAAATCTCTGACGTTGAATATCAAGCCGATGGTAAAAAGGCTACTTTTTTTTATACAGCTGATACTAGAGTTGATTTTAGACAGTTAATAAAAGATATGGCTAAAGCCTTTTCAATTAGAGTTGAAATGCGACAAATAGGACTACGAGAGGAGGCTTCTCGTCTTGGAGGAATTGGGTCATGTGGAAGAGAACTTTGCTGCTCCACTTGGCTTACGGATTATCGTTCAGTCTCTACTTCTGCTGCCCGATATCAACAGTTGTCACTTAACCCTCTTAAACTCGCTGGTCAATGCGGTAAGCTAAAGTGCTGTTTAAATTATGAATTGGACGCTTATCGATCAGCATTAAAAAATTTTCCAAAACCTAATATAAATCTCAAAACTGAAAAAGGGAATGGAGTTTTTCAAAAAATGGATATTTTTAAAGAACATTTATGGTATTCTTATACTAACGAATGGATGAATTGGCATTGTTTGTCTTTAGAAGCTGTTTTGGAAATAATACAAAAGAATAAGAATAACGAAAAAGTTTCTAGTTTAGAACAATATATTGATAACTCGACAACTTCTTTAAATAACGAGTTAGAGGTGAACTTTGAAAACGTTGTAGGTCAGGAAAGTCTGAATCGCTTTGATCAAAACCAAAGAAACAAAAATAAAAGACGAAAAAAACGTAATCGAAATAAGCCAAAGAAAAATGCTTAGAACCTTTATTCTATTGATTATTTTATTTGAAAGTATTAGTTCTTGTGAAGATTCTAAATTGCTTATGGAATATAAAAATTTCACTGACAAATGGCCTGCTAAAGAGAAAGCAGTTTTTAAGATAAAGCCCTTTTCAAAACAAGAAGTAAACTTAATTATCTATATTAGAAATGATTATCGTTACCCTTTTTCAAACCTCTTTCTTATAGCAAGTCTCAGGGAAGGTAATAAACTATTGATTAAGGATACCTTGGAATATGAAATGGCTGATGCAGAAGGAAATTGGCTAGGATCCGGTTTTTTGGAGCTAAAAGAGAGCAAGCTTTGGTGGAAAGAAAACTTTGAGATACCAGATAAAAAAAATCTAACAGCTGAAATTGAACATGCTGTCCGATTTAATGGAGCTGAAGATGGAATTGATGGTTTGGAAGGAATTGTAGGAGTTGGACTTGCACTTGAGGCTATTTCAAATTAAATGAGAAAATCAAAAAAAAGAAAATCAAAAATTAGAAATTATCGAAAACAGATAGTTGCCTTTTGGATGATTTTTTTTACTGGCCTTTTTTCTGCAGTTGGAATTTTTTTGGCTGCCGCATATGGTTTAATGGGCCCAATGCCACCTTTGGAGCAACTGGAAAACCCTAAAACTAATTTAGCAACACAGATCTTATCATCAGATGGGGAAGTATTAGGAAAGTTTTATTTTAATGATAATCGTACTCCAATAACATATAAGGAGCTTCCTCAAAATATTATAGATGCACTTATTGCCACTGAAGATGAGCGCTATCGTGACCATGCAGGAATTGACTGGCGCGGTACTTTAAGGGCGATATATTATTTGGGCAGAAAAGGAGGCGCAAGTACTATCACTCAGCAATTAGCAAGGCAATTGTTTGTAGGAGTGCGTTCTCGAAATAAGAAAGAAGCAGTTGTTCAAAAAATAAAGGAATGGGTATTATCGGTCCAATTGGAACAACGTTACACCAAGAATGAAATAATTGCAATGTATCTTAACATATACGATTTTGGCTATAATGCTGACGGGGTACGATCAGCAGCAAAGATTTTTTTTGACACCTCTCCCGATGCTTTGCTGCTGGAACAGTCTGCAACACTCGTAGGAATGTTAAAAAACTCTTCATTGTATAATCCACTTAGACGTCCTAAAATCGTTAGAGAAAGGCGGAATGTTGTATTTCAGCAAATGTACCGTAATAAGATGATCTCAAAGGATGAAAAAGATTCTCTTAGCAATATTCCCTTGAAAATCGAATATACACCAGAGTCGCATCGCGAGGGACTTGCAACTTACTTCAGAGCTTATCTTCAGGAGTTTATGAAAAAATGGATTAAAGAAAACCCTAAATCAAATGGAGATTTTTTTAATATTTATCGAGATGGTTTAAAAATATATACCACAATTGATTCTCGTATACAATCCATTGCAGAGGAGTCAGTTTCAGAACATATGAAAAACCTTCAAAAAGAGTTTTTTCTACAAAATACTCCTGAAGCTAACCCAACAGCTCCATTTCTAGATTTAAGACTTGGGGAAATAGATACCCTTTTAGAAAAGTCCGCCTACAGGAGTGAGCGGTGGAGAAAGGGAAAAAGTGCAGGGATGGAAAAAGATGAATTACTTGCAACTTTTTTTAAACCATCGCCAATGCAAGTTTTTAGTTGGAAAGGTGAGATTGATACGATCATGACACCGATGGATTCTATTCGTTATTACAAACATTTCCTTAGGGCTGCAATGATGGCAATGGAACCTCAAACGGGGCATGTCAAAGCCTGGGTAGGAGGATTTAACTACAAACATTTTCAATATGATCAGGTCAAACAGGGACGTAGGCAAATTGGATCTACTTTTAAGCCCTTTTTATACGCAACTGCTATTGACCAATTAAAACTTTCTCCTTGTGACAAGTTGCCTGACGCCTTGTATTGTATAGATCAAATGAAACACGGTAATATTGATCCATGGTGTCCAAAAAACTCAGGTGATCGATATGGTCGTACTCGGACATTAAAAAATGCTTTGGCGAATTCTGTAAACACTATTAGTGCCAGAATAATGGATATGGTTGGGCCACGTCCAGTTGTGGATTTGGTCAAGAAAACTGGGATAACTTCTTTTATTCCAAATGTCCCTTCTATTGCCTTAGGGACCCCAGACATAAGTTTATTTGAATTAGTTGGGGCATACGGCACGTTTGCAAATCAAGGGATTTTTATTAAACCAATTATTATCACCAGGATAGAGGATAAAAATGGGATGGCATTATTTGAAGTTGTTCCTGAAACCCGAGATGTAATAAGTGAGGAAGCTGCATATGTAACTATTAACTTAATGGAGGGGGTTACAAAACATGGCTCTGGCGCACGATTACGTCATGCAGGGCTTGAAAAAACAAATTATATTTACGAAAACACCGTAACGGGGTACCCCTATATTTTTGAAAACCCTATTGCTGGTAAAACAGGCACTACTCAAAATCAAAGTGATGGGTGGTTTATGGGAATTGTTCCCAATTTGGTGACGGGTGTATGGGTTGGCGGAGAAGACCGTTCCGTTCATTTTGAGGAAATTGGGTTTGGACAGGGCGCGACTATGGCATTACCAATATGGGCACTTTTTATGAAAGGAGCCTATGAAAATCCTGATTTGGCAATCTCTCAGGAGGAATTTCCCATACCTGAGGTCGTATCAATTCCATTGGAGTGTGAGGAATATGAATTTGATAATAACCCTACTTCCCCACCCAACCCAAAAGCAGATTTAGACCAATTAGGTTTTTAATTTTAAGGAAAACTACTATTTTATGTTTTCCCTTTTTCTGTTATTTAATTGACTTCAAAAAATTTTGTGAGTAATCAGAGAGGGCTAATTGTGCAGTAATTTTTGCATTTTTAGATAATTCAGTTTCCCAGTGCTGAGTATTTTTCCAATGCAATTTTCTTAATTGGCTACATGCTTCTAAAGTGTAGGAAGCAATTAATTGTGCTTTTTGATTTAGAGCTTTATCCATTTCAACGATATCTGGGCTTAGATGAGCATAAATGCCTTTTTCAATTCCCCAATTGGCACTTTTCCAATTCGAGCTATCTATTGATAGCTGAGTGAATGCTGTATTTCCAATTTTTCTGGTTAAAGCTGGTTCTATAACGTATGGTCCAAGACCAATTGAAAGCTCAGAGAGCTTAATAGAAGCTTTTTCTGTAGCGAAAGCATAGTCACACGCAGAAACTAATCCAACACCTCCACCGACTACTTTGCCGTGAACTCTTGCTAAAATGAATTTTGACATTTTTCGAATGGTATTTAATAGTTTGGCGAAGCCCATAAAAAAAGTAGTACTCGTTTCAATATTTTTAATTGATTTAAGTTCACTTAATGAAGCTCCGGAGCAAAATGAGCTGCTTCCTCCACTTTCAAGTATGACAACATTAATATCAGGGTCTTTTTCAGCCTGATTTAAACAATCAACTATACTTTTTATTATTTCAGTGGGAAGACAATTACCTTTTGGGTGGAAAAAGTGAATTTTTCCAACTTTATTTTCATTTTTTAGAGTTACAAAGCCTTGCATAATATTCAAAAATAGCCAATCTATTTTGTTTTGCCCAGACAGATTGAATTCAAATGTTTTTAGATGGACTTTTTTAAAAATGATGATTAAATTTCATGTATCATTTATTTAATGAAAAAACAGATCTTCATTTTAGTAATAGTTTCTTTGCATGGAACAGGATCATTATATGCTCAGCGGTATCTAAATTTATCCGTTGATAATGATCTCTTTTTTGGTAGGGACCGTTATTACTCAAGTGGAATTTTTATTAATTCAGGTAAATTGAATAAAAGTTCTGACACATTAATCAATTATGTTCATTGGACTTTAGGCCATGAAATATACACTCCTTCTTTGCGCTACACAAAAGATGTTGAATATTATGACTATCCTTATGGTGGGTGGTTGTTTTTTCAAAGGGCAGAGGAAAGGCAGCGTAATTTAACTAATGCTTGGCTTTGGGCGATTAAAGCAGGAGTTACCGGCAAGGCTTCTTTGGCACAGTTATTACAAAACTTATATCATGATAAAATTTTGGGATTGCCCAATATGGCCTGGGAGAAGCCGGTCCCCCAACGTTTTCACGTCAACTTAAATGGACTTTATAAAAAACGGATTAATATCTTTTCTAAAGCAGCTATATTGACTGATTTTTTCGGGAACTTAGGTACTCAAAGAACAGCTATAGGGTCAAATATTGGAATCCTATTGGGCTCTTCCAAAGTTATTTCTTTCATTCATAACCCACTTGAGATGCAGAATGTTGGATTCGGATTTTACATCGGCTCACGATTTGAATATCGATTTCATGATTTTATGATCTCCGGAAGTTTGTTTGATAATGAAGCACCCTTTACTTTAGATCCCATTCCTTATAAGTATAACGCATTGGTTGGTTTAGCATTTTATGGAAAGCAATGGCAGCTTCAAATGCTTTTTAATCGGGCTACTAAAGACAATACCTCTCAAAAAATTAAAGGACATAATTATCTTAATATTTCTCTCTCTAGACTTTTTTAGTCCTATTTTTATCTAGTTAAAAACAATTTCAGAGGAGATATATCTTTTCTTATTTGTAGGGTTTAACATTAATTTTATTTATGGAATTGGCAAAAGGGATATTTTACATGGCTATGAATCAATTTTATTAGGGTTTAAAATCAAAAAATGGATACCAAGTATAAATCCATTGAAGTTATTTTTTTGAATGTTATTTGTTACAGTGGATTTTTTAAAAAATCTATATTCGACTGAGATGTGAAACTTTTTCCAAATGTTGTAATGAACGGCAAAAAGCCAGCCAAAAGCATTTTTAAAGATATTGTCTGGATAGGAATTACTTTTTTGTCTAAGACCAACCATTGCGGTATTTTTTGCTTTAATCAGGTGATGGTATAAGAGCCCTGTTTCGAAAATAGTTCGCTGAGTTGGGAAAACTCTTATAGCTAAAGGAAAATTTAGGTAATCTATTTGGTCATGTGTTGAATTGTCTTTGAGATTATATTGATAATTCACCGATAAAAGCCCTATCCCTGTCGAAATACCTATTGACTTTGAGAATTTGTATTGTATGTTTCCCCCAAGAACATAACCAATTTTTGGAGTGGAATAATCTCCATTGAGGCTAATCCTAACTCCTCGCAGGTGAAGGTCAAAGTTCCATTTTCGATATCTTGTAATGTCTGGCCCTTTACGATATTGTAATAAAAGATTTTCATCACCTTGAGCAAAGGTTAGGTCAAAAATAAAATAAAATGATACAATGCAAAGAACTGTTTTTAAGCTCATACCCCTTAAAGATAGTATAATAAAAAGTGAGAATTATATTATTCTTTTCAACTATAAAGTAGTCATCAAAATTCTTATTAATTATTTTTTAAGGCATTAATAGTATAACTTCCAGGCCTAAACTCTAATACAATATAATTATCAAAAATATTTTCAAAATTAATATTTGAATCAATTGGTAAAAATTTTCCATTCTTCCATATTTCCTTATCATTTACTTCAATTGTAAAGTATTTTGACTCTTGAGCTGGCACATATATTTTTGAGGATGTATTAAGTGGAATAATGGCTTTAATCTGTATGCCTACTTCTAGGTTTTCTTTTCTTAGCTTTTTTAGCTTTACATCTATATCTCCAGCTAAAGATGGAATTATCCCCTTACACCAATCTAGATCATATAAATTAGGCTTAATTTTAAATTTTTTCCAACCTGGCAAAATAGGTTCAATCCCTAAAATTTTTTCAGGAAGAAGAGCTGTTGGTCCAGCACACCAAGCGTGAGATTTTGATCGGCCTAATTTTGGAATCCAATTTTCAAACCATGCACCATTAAAATCATTTCTATTCATTTGCTCTCCCCAGTTTTTTCTAATATAATCAAGAGCCCATTGGCCTCTACCCTCAGAAAACATAGAATTGAGAAGCCAATAGGAAAAAGATTGTTCACATGATTTGCCTTGAGCCTCAATAAATTTTACTAAAGAAGGTTTGAAATTCTCATCAACAAGGCCATATTTTAGAGCATATACTTGTGTTTGTTGGGTAATTCTAGAACTTTCAAACCCGTCTTTAAATAATTTTTCATTATTGATCCACATGAATTTTTGGACAGATTGTTTTATTTCTTTAGCTTTCTTATACCACAAGTTAGCTTGATCCAAATCACCAATTATGTTACTAGCTAACCAAGCAGCTGAATTTAATGCGCCAAAATATAGACAATTCATTGCAGTGTTTTCTCCCCCCACATCCATTTTAAAAGTATCAGGATGATCTAAAACAACCCAACCAGGAACTTTCCCTAATAGCTTCCTTTCGTCAGACACATAATTTTCGAAATATTTCAATAATAATTTTAAATTTGGATATAATTGTCTTACTAATTCATAATCTTTATAAAACATAAAGTGTTCTTTTAACATAAGTATCCATTCTAATTGATAATCAGGGATATAAGCTGAAGTATTTATACCTAAACGATAGTCAGTTGGATGCCGGCCTCTAATAGCACCTTTATCAGAAAATCTTTGAGAAAAAGCACCACTTAGAAGATTATAATCGTGTAATAACTTTATGTTTGTATCGAAACTGTAAGCTGAATAGCGAACCATATATCGACTATCTCCCCCAATATATTGAGTTTGTTCGCGCCATGGAGTGTCCATCCAGGTGTCTTGAGCACAAATCTGCATTGACCACCTCCCAATTTCCCATATGTCGTTTAGCATTTTGTCTGAGCATGAAAAATATCCTCTATTTTTAACAGGAAATGACCTAAATTTTGCCAGAACATTTTTAATCTTAACTCCTTCATTTTGCTTTACAGCCAAATATCTAAATGCCCTCCAAGTAACAGGGTGCCAACTTTGAACTCCCTTTTTAGTGATATATGAGTCGATATAATTTACATTGTCTGTCATTAATGGAATGCTATCTTTGCTAAGACTTTCTGCTGTTCCGATTTCAAGGGTTAATCCTGACTTAATTGCATTAACTGTAAAATTTGGGTAAGCGGTAATGGCTTTTCCAAAATCATAAATATGAAGACCGTTTTTATTCCATTCTCTCTTAGGGGCCATATTTTTTAAATAAGCACGCTCCCTATTAATTACTAAAATATTGTTCCATGGATCTATAGGAGGCACTCCAATTTCAGTAGCATTTTCCCAATCTGAATCATCAAAATAGTTTTGCTCCCAGTTTTCAAATGAAAGTCTTGCATCGTATTTCTCTTTTCTGCCTATAGTGTGATCAACTTGGCGATGATCTGCATTATTATCCCAGGCTATTGCTTTTGCAATCAACCAACTTTTATCACTATTTAATTTGATAATTTTTTCATTAAAGTCGATTATTTTTGCTTGAAAGAAAAAGCCTCCTCTTCCGTTCATTCTATGATGTAATCCTTCCCCTGCATTGAAGATAAGAGCTGCAATAGTATTCTTACCTAATTTTAGATAGCGAGAAATATCAATCTTTTCATATGTTTGATATTCTGGATCTGGGTTAGTTGGAACTCGATCAATATAAATACCGTTTATATAAATTTCTGCAAAAGAGAAAGCGGAGACATATACTTTAGCTTCTTTAATTAATTTATTGAGATTAATAGTTTTACGAATATGTAAATAATAATTTTTTGGATTAGGATCTCCAGAATCCCAAATCCAATGTGCTTCTGGCTTCTGTCCTTCAAAAGATTTTGATATGGGCGATATGAAACCACCTTTACTCGAAATTTTATTTTGACATACGCAAAGTTGAAATATTGTAAAAAAAAACAAAAATGTTGTCCCTTTTTTTATCTTCATTTGTACTTTATTAATCAATTACCAAATTATAGTCACATTATGTTAGGGAGAAGATTATGGAGTTGGGATAATTTTTAATTGTTCTTCTATGGGAAGTTCTAAAAAACTTTCAAATTCAGAATAAAACTCTGATGTTGAGTATCCAAAGGATAAGTTAAATGCACTTTCAAAATCCATTTTAGCCAAATTAGGGTAAAAAGTTTCTAACAATATGCTAGGATTATTAATCTTATCTATTAAATAAGCTACTGCCCAAGTACCTAGATCATAACCAACGTTACTACAATCGTCACCATATTTAAAATCCTCTAGCTTTCTCCCTGAACAATTATTATCAAGAGACCTCTTGGCATTATCCATTTTGTTTTGCATTTTTTCTGATAGGGATCCATAAGATTGTTCAAAAATCAAGGTGCCATTATTTATTAGTTTAAACAACGTGAAATTTGCCATGTATTCTGCACCACCCTCCTGCATCCATATTGACTCGTTTGGAATTACACGACTATCTCTAACGTTCCAAGTTAAATTATAAACATGAGATAATTGTACTACATGAAAATATTCATGAAGAACAGTTTTGAAATCATCCTGGGCAGGAATATCATCAAAGAGATTATCAAAAGTAAACGGGTACGAACTTGATAATTTGTGGATCCCCCATTCAAAACCCCCATTATGCCCAGCATTTCCCCTTGGCTGATTTGTGGCAATTACCTCAGCACCAGTTTTTTGATAAGCTATCATTGAATGATCTAATGACTCATCTGTTTCTCTATCTAAACAATCTGAAATAGTCCATTGGTTTAGAGCTTCCCTTCTTTCGCAAAACTTATTTATTAAATCTAATGCTGCTTGCTTATCTGCTCCAAAAACCCAATACTCTACAGGACCATATTTACCCCATTCGTCTGCAGCAG
>CABXUL010000010.1 GCA_902515395.1 uncultured Bacteroidota bacterium
TGTTTATCTAAAACCTTTCTATCAGTAATTACTATTATAGAATCAAACACTCTATCCTTACCATCATTTTTGAAAAGATTGGTTAACATAAAAGATAACCATCCTATGGAATAGGATTTACCTGAACCTGTGGTATGTTGTACTAAGTAATTTGTTCCAACTCCATCCTTACTGACTTGAGATTTAAGTTTTCTTATTACTTCTAACTGATGATATCTTGGAAAGATAAGTACAGGTTTTTTCTTCTCAATTACTTTCTTTTTTTCATCACTCCATAAGTAATCAGAAAAGTTCGTAAACAGAACAAAATTTTCAATGATATCAAGAAGAGATGTAGGAGTAAGAACTTCCTGAAAATAGAGGAAAGAAAGAGTTGATTAAGTGGGTAGATTCTAATCCTGAAACCATTACAAGGAAATGTGGTATTATAATCGACCATCTTCTTAATACAACAGTTAAATCTATTGAAGGAAGAGGAAAAGGAATGGTAATCGTTCGTTCAATTCAAGATTCGGTGAAGTTCTTCATGGAGATGAACAAACAATTAAAAGATAAAGGTTTACATAATAAGATTAAATGTGTTGTAGGGTTTAGTGGAGAACAACAAGTTAATGGAGAGAAAGTAACAGAACACTCTCTAAACAAAGAAAATGGGTTTGATAGTAAAGATATCCCTACTGGTTTCAAAAACCCCTTATATCGTGTTCTAATCGTTTGTAATAAGTTTCAGACTGGGTTTGATGAACCCCTACTTCATTCTATGTTCATTGATAAACCAGTTAATGGAGTTCAATGTGTACAAACCCTTTCAAGATTGAATCGAAAAACAAGAGGTAAGAAAAGTACATTCGTTTTAGATTTTGTAAACAAGGTTGAAACCATACAAGAATCATTTCAGAACTTTTATCAAACCACAATTTTATCTGAAGATACAGACCCTAATTTAGTTTACGATATCCTTGATAAGATTAGAAACTACAATTTGTTTACTCCACAAGAGATTGAAGATTGGAATAACATATTCTTTACTGAAAATAGAGATGATTCTCTTTTACAACCTACTCTCAATGTTGTGTTAGATAGATGGAAAGAACTCTCTGATGAGGATAGAGATTTATCAAGAACTCAATTTTCAAACTATTGTAAGTTGTATGGATACATCTCAATGGTTCATCAGTTCGATAATATTGAGTTAGAGAAACACTATATCTTTTTTGAATATTTAAGGAAGAAATTTCCTGTTGATGGTAATGAAAGAATTGATGTATCCGATTTAGTTGATTTAGATTCTTTGAACTTAGATATAAAAGGAAAATTGAATATTTCTTTAGAACAAGAAGATACCATCTTTGACCCAAATGAATACGGAGAAGGAAAAGGAAAAGATGAAGAAGAATTCGATTTACTATCTGAAATCATTAGTGAGATAAATGATTACTATGGAAAAGTTCCTGAAGGAACAGAGGATGGAACAAAGAAACTTCTAAAGGATATCGTTAACGATAAAGAGTTTCAGAGTGTTGTTGAATCAGATAATACAGATTCCAATAAAAGAGATAAACTTCAAAACATTATTTCAGATAAGAATATAAAAACATTGGATACTAATCATAAACTCTACGATTATTTTGAAAAGGAAGATGTCAAAGAAAAGATGATTAGAATGTTTATTTCAAGACCAGATTTATTGAATCAATTAAGGGGATGATTACCCTATCATTTCCATATGAAGAAAAAACTAACCCCCAATATAAAAACCACTCCGATAGGGGTTTAGGGAAAAAGTATTTCTCCAGTAAAAAGAAACCTCATCCTGTAAATACTGATACATTAATCAAATCATGAGATTTAAGTAAAGTATATCAACCCTTCACTTCTCTTTATTCTTATACACTTTTGTTAATTAACCCCTTAACTTAAGAGTCTTCTTTCTGACTATTCTCCCACTCTATCAAATCCTTTTCTGTGATATATTTTGAATGAGTAGACACTTCTATCATTTTTAATCCTTTCGTTCTTCTCCAATCTTCTATAGTGTTTCTATTTACCCCGTAGAGTTTCATTAATCGTTTTTTTGATATTCTTTCTTCCATTTTGTATTTCTTTCTTCTTTGTCCATTAATTCTTTGAATTTCCTCACATATCCTTCCCTATCTCCTTTTATTCTATATTCTTCTAATTCCTTGTGGAAGTTCTTTACCATTTTTGATTTTCTTATCAATTCTTGGATAAATTCTTTTTGATTTGGTATTTGTGTTTGTTCGTTTTTAATTCTCATTTTTATACTTCTAACTGTAAATTATCTTCGGAGTGGATACACCTCACCCTAAGGTGAGGATGATACATTTCTTCGGATATGGAAGAACACCATTGAGAATTTAATTTCTCAATTATCCATTCCCACTCTGAATGGACATCACCCCTCTCGTCTGATATATCTCAACATCTGGTGATTAAGAAACCGATAGATTTTAAGTATGAAAGAGGGTTAAGGTTACAAGGTGAGATACAACAACTACACTTAAACATTTCATATTCTCAGAAGGATATATATTTTATGGAACTATCAATCCATGAAACAATCCTTCCATGTATAAATAGTATACAATGAAAGAAAATGAAAGAAAATGGAGAAAAAAATTAAATTAGTTAATATAAACCCAATGTAATAAGGTGTTTTATTTTGGGTGGTTTACCACCCATTTTTAGATAAATTAAAAAAAATAAATAATTTTTATATTTTAATATATTAAATATCAATAGTTAATAAAATTATTTTACACAAGTTCAAATCCTGTCATCCCGACTTAATTTAATTATTAATACGTCAGATATAGCCAACCTTTTTTCACTTTACCCGTCTCTGGTACTTCAACAACATAATAATAAGATCCAGCAGGAAGAAGTTCTCCAGTTTTATCATAAGTACCTGCCCAATCATTCTGATAATTTACTTTTCTAAATACAACTTGACCATATCTATTATAAACCTTAACAATTGAACTGGGGTACTGTTCAAAGTTAATAATCTTCCAAGTAGATTCTGGACCATTTACACCTGGTGTTAAAAGTGGAGATACAAATATTTGATTATCATCAGGATCAGTACAACTTGGGTCACCATCATTATCTCTATCTACGGGCACATCAAATGCACTTAATGGATTCGTCTCACACTTTTCTTCGATTTCGTCAGACCATCCATCTCCGTCATCGTCCTCGTCATAACAGTTACTTAGTCCGTCGTTATCAGTATCTATTGGATATAAAGCTTTATTTAGCGGATCTGATCCACAGTTGATTTCCTCTTCATCCATCCATCCATCATTATCATCATCTTTATCATCACAATTAGACATTCCATCATTATCAGTGTCTAATGGTTTTATCGCTGAATCTAATGAATCAGAATTACAATTTAACTCCTCTTCATCTAACCATCCGTCATTATCATCGTCAGTATCTTTACAATTCGAAATGCCATCCAAATCAGTATCTAAAGGTATAATGCTAGAGTCAAATGGATCCGAGTTACAAGCCACCTCGTCTTGATCAGACCATCCGTCATTATCATCATCTGTATCAACACAATCAGCCTGTCCATCATAGTCATTGTCCGAGGGGAAACTATCAACATCAAGAGGATCAGATCCGCAATTTATTTCTGTTTCATCTAACCAATTATCATTGTCGTCATCTAAATCACACAAGTTTCCAATTGTATCTCCATCAGTATCTAATTGATTAGGATTTGCCACCCCAGGACAATTATCATAACTATCACCAATACCGTCTGAATCTAAGTCTGTGTCACCTACAAAAAAAACTGTGCTAATCATCCCTTGCGTGTAGAGGCTATTTGCTGGTTGAATAGCAGTTATTTTTGTCGAACCAACACCATTAATTATAATTTTACCGTTAATTACTTGAGCAACAGATGAATTACTACTTGTATATTGAATATTTCCAGGTCTACTAGATATTGGTGCTTTAAATGTGAAGTCATCTTCACTAAAAATCTTACTAGGCAGATTAAAGTCCGTCAATACAGTTATTCCTTGAAGAACATTTATAATAATTCTTCTCGTTGGCGCCATATTGAATGCTGTATTTCCATGTTGTTTTATATCGACTATTATTTCACCAATATCATTAATTTCTAATTTATTTCCTGTTACTACAACACCTCCTGACACATAATGGTAATCAATTGGCAGGCCAGAGTCAGATGCAGCACTTAATGTGTATGTTAGATTTTCAGAATAATACAAAACATAATTTAAGGCTGGGTCTATTGTAATATTCTGATTGGATTTTATCACATCCATCACGAAAACTGTAGATACTGGATTATAATTTGGATGATCTGCTGCTATTGTTTTAAATGTTATTGTTACTAACCCTGTCGAGTTTATACTGACAAGCTTATAATTTCCAACCGTTCCACTTAGTGTTGCAGCTGATCCAGGATCAAGTTCAATATAAACTGGGGCACCAGATGGTGAAGCAACAGCAGATATTGGAAATACAGAAAAATCCTTCAATGGTTTCGTAATTGGAATTGTGCCAACAATAATTGACTGATTTGATTTATCAATAAATAAACTTGTTGTTACTGTTGCTGAGTCAAAGTTATTGTCAGCGGCTAAATGTGCTGTTAAAATTACTGATCCTGCACCAACATTTTCAATTATAACTTCACCAGTAACAGAGTTAACACTAGCAATACTAGGATCAGAGGAGCTAAAAGAAATTATACCAACGTAATCTGAATCAGTAATAGGCATGTCAAGAGTAAGTTCATCTCCAAATGTTTTATAAATATCTGTCATCCAAGATACAGTTTGGCTCACAGTATTAACATCTAGAGTCATTGATGTTGTAATTGAGTTATAGCACTGATTTTCTAATTGATTTACTAAAATTGTGGTGCTACCAGCTCCTTTAGTTGTTACGACTGAACCTGAGACAGTTGCAATGCTTGTATCAGTAATTGTATATATTATATTTGCATCACTTGTCGAGGATGTTGTGAGAGTAAACGATTCTCCATAATTTTTGGTTAAATCATCCTGAGTTACAATTGGATCTCCTTTACTTACCTTTAAACTAAAAGTAGCTGTCGCAGAGTTATAATTTCCATCCTCTGGGAGTGTAACTTGTATAACACTATCTCCAGAGTTACTTATAAGTGCAGTATTCGTTCCTGTCACAGAAACAACATTTGTATTAAGCGAGGTAAATATAAAATCTGATCTATTGCATGAAGAGCAACTTGCAGTGAGTTGAAAATTTTCATCTCCACATTCAGCCTCATAATCAGAAGTTTCTATTACTATATCTGCTTTTTCAATATTTATATTTATAAATACTTCGGCAGATCGGTAGGCACCAAAGGCAGCTTGAGAAACCTTAACTTGGCATGAGCCAGCACCAATTATTGTAACATCAGATCCTGAAATTGAAATAAACGAACATGACGGGTCAACTTTTTGGAATGTAATTGCTCCACCACTTGTAGATGTGGCTGTTAATGTGAATTGAGAGTCTGCTTCATAGATTTTTGTCACACTTGTGACAGTTATAGACGGTGTAAATAATTGATAATCAAATAGAATTGTATCTACGCTAGTTTCGTCTCCATTTAGTAAACCACCAATAGTTGAGTATGTATTTCCAGCTAGATCAGCTCCAGAGACGTTAACTGGATAGGACCCTGGGGTAATTGAAAGCAGACTAAAATCAAAAAAGTAAGTCCAGTTGTCTTGCGAACTGGTGGGACTCATCTGTGCATTTGTAACTAATGATCCAAGGGAGATAGTTGGTGTAAGCTGAACAGACTCAGAAAAAGTTGCTGTTACTGTTAGAGAATCAATGGATGTAACTACATTATCAGAATCATCATCATATAAAACCACTGTTGGAGTGGTTACATCTAAAGTATATGTAATACTCTCTGTACCAACATATGAATTCCCCGCTAAATCTGTTCCTGATACTGTTACAGAATAAACTCCATCTGAAGCTGCTAATGAGGAAACGTTTAGTGTATAAGTCCAATTCGAATCGTCACCTGCTACTGACATTGATTCATTTGAAATCAGAGTTGGTGACATTGTTAGTTGTGGCGTTCTCATTGACTCACTAAAACTTGCTTGAACTAATACTGAATCTGATAAGTTAAGTAGCAGATCAGGATGATTATCCGTTAGAGTTAATGTCGGAGGCACTCGGTCAATTATAAAATCAATTTTATCTGAGCCTGCATAAGCATTATAGTTTAAATCAGTGCCCGAAACTGTAAAGCTAATTGTTCCATCGCTTCCAGAATATGTTGATACATCAAAACTGTATGTCCAAACCGAAGAAGTAGTTTTAGACAGATTTTGATAATTACTACCATCAATGCTATATTTTGGAAAGTCCATCATTGGCTCATCAAAAGTAACGGTGATTTGAACTACATCAGTCTCTACTAATAAATTATCTGAATCACTATCTAACATAGTAAGTACAGTAGGAGGTGTAACATCACATCGTATCACATATACTCCCCACTGGGGATCAGTTGAATCTGTTAAAAGAGATCCAACCTTAAATGAGTTTGGTTCACTAGCTATATTCTCAACACACCACTCAGAAATATCATGATCAAATGCTGAGGCCCTTAAAAACATTTGCCGCATATTATCACGATTTGAGATATTTACTCTCCATGGTCCTATATCTTGATTGAAAACAGTAGCATCCTCAAACATTCTATCCATTTCACTAACTGAAGAAATATCCCAACCACCAATATCTTGATTAAATGAAAAGGCCCGCAGAAACAAATTCTTCATATTTGTTACCTGACTTACATTCCAATCACTTATATCACCGTTGAAATCAGATGCTCTGTAAAACATCCCGTCCATAGTAGTTGCACTGCTAGTATTCCAACTATTCAAATTTTGATTGAAAGTCGATGCTCCTTCAAACATTCTATGAAAAGTCTCTACCGAGGATGTATTCCAATTGCTTATATCATGGTTGAATCCACTATCTTTAAAAGTACTATTCATGTCAGTGACCCCTGATGTATTCCAACTACTTAAGTCTTGATTGAAGTTGTCAGCTCCATTAAAAACACTTAACAGGCTATTTACATTAGAAATATCCCATCCTCCAATATCTTGATTAAATGTATCTGCATTTTTAAACATTTCTTTTATATTGTTGACAATAATGATATTCCACCCACTAATGTCCTGGTCAAAAGATTGAGCGTTCCTAAACATTGCCTCAGTCGTATTAACATTTGAAAGATCCCAATTGCTAATATTGCCATTAAAATTTGTGGCACCATCGAACATAATATTCATAGTTGTTGCACTGGAGGTGACCCATGAATTTAAGTCCTGGTTAAAATTAACAGCATTCTGAAACATTCCACCAAATCTCAGAACTTTTGAAACATCCCATCCGTCAATATCTTGATCGAATGCATCAGTATTTCCAAACATATATATTGTATTTTCCAAACTTGAGGTATTCCAGGATCCTATATCTTGATTAAATGCTGTTGCAAATCTAAACATGCTTGAAGCGTTTCTTAAACTTGAAACATTCCAAGAACTTATATCTTGATTAAAGGGAGTACTTTTAAAAGTCTCTTGCATATTAGTGACTTTTGAAACATCCCAACTGGATATATCGTTATTAAAAGCAGATGACATAAACATTTGTTTCATATTTACATTACTACCTGTATTAATGTTCCAGTTATTTAGTGGTTGATTAAAATCCTCAGCAGATCTAAAAATTGATTCAAAATTAGTTACACTACCAACATCCCAATTATTTATGTTTTGATTAAAATCTCTCGCGTTATAAAAAGTTTGTTTCATATCTAAAACGCTTGAGGTATTAAAATTTAATGGTTGATTAAATTTTACAGCATTTTTAAACATCCAGCTCATACGTTTAACATTAGATGTATTTGAAAAATTTAATGGAGAATTAAAAATACTTGCACCCTCAAACATAGTTTGCATGTTTGTGACAATATTAGTGTTTAAGGTAATAGGAGAGTTTAAACTATTTGATCTAAACATACCCCACATACTAGTTGCACTTACCGTCCCATCAGCTCCACCCCACTCAACGGGATGGTTAAATGAATTTGCTCCCCTTAAAAAGGCATAAAAATTAGAAACATTACTTACATTCCATCTATTTGGTGCAGATGCGATTGGTTGATTAAATTGAAAAGCATTATAAAACATACTACTCATATTAGTAACACTACTTACGTCCCATACATCTATATTTTGATTAAATGCCCTCGCATTTTCAAACATTTGCTGCATATTATTTACATTGCTGACATCCCAACTGCTAATATTTTGATCGAATATTCTAGCGTTATTGAACATATTATTCATATTTGTAACATTACTTACATCCCAATTTGATATGTCATCGTTAAATGATTGTTTACCTGAAAATAAACTACTCATATTAGTAATTTGAGTTGTACAAACACAGCTTAGGTCAGTTGGAGTTACAGTTCCAGCGCCCACGTCATAGCTTCCAGTATTTATAACAGACTGAAGCGCATCTAAATCAACAACATGGTATGTTTTTGAACCAATTGGTTTAGTGTATCCTGCAGCAAGAGGAGCAGGACATTTAACAGTTCCTCCATCAATTGTAATATCTTGTGAAAAAGATAAAAGCACACAGAAAAAGGCTAGGCCAAAAAGTAATATTCTGTTTTTACTCCTCATTATCTTCTGATGTTGTTAATTGTTCTTCCTCAGCTTTTGACTTATTATCCAAATTAATTCTAATCATAATCTCATGGGCAGGCTCTTTTGTAACATCACTTAATGCAATACTTGAAAATTCATAAACATACCCCCATTCAAACCCCCATTTATTTTTTGAGGTAAAAAATAGTGCTAAATTATCATTGTTCGAGTAACCGGCTCCAATGGAAATTTTTTCTTTAAAAGCTAAATTAAATGTACTTGTAAAAAGGTTTGGGCTATCTCTTAAAGTTCTATAAACAAATACTGGATTAAGGCTGAAATCTCCAACAGATATGGTAAATCCAGAGGAAAAATGAAGAAAAGAGTAATCACTTGCATTTGTTTCCCAAACTTCACTGTCTTCAAACCTTTTATTGTTAAATAAATTTGGTATACCTACTCCAATAAAATAATTGGGAGCTTTATAATGTGCACCTACACCAATTACGGGTGTAAAATAACTTTTCACTAAGGAAAGTGCTGGGTTAAATTCATTAAATATTCTACCTAAACCATTGGTGTCAATATCATTATAAAATCCACCACCCTTTAGACCCAAATATAAAAAACGATTTTCTGAAAGTTGAAGCTGATAGTTATAGTCAAGAGTAAAAAAAGTTTTATTCTCTATGAATACTCTATCATTTTGAGCAGTAAAACCCAATTGAACATTATTTTTTTTAGGCAAGTGATAGATTAGAAAATTGGTTCTAGGAGCCCCCTCCACATTATTCCATTGACTTCTTCTGTTAAAGGAAACTATGGAACCCTCACTTCCAGTAAAAGCTGGATTAAAAACACTAAAGCTGGTTCTATTAAAAATAAAACTCGCCTCCTGAGATTTAAGCTCATCAAATGGCAAAGAAAAAGCAAGAAAAAGAAGTAAGCCCCAATATTGTTTTTTAACCATTATAGTTTAATTAACTCTTTTTAATCAAGGATAGATTAAATTAAGTAATTGATTCAAAGATATTGAGAAATTTAAAAATCAAGCCTTGAGGCTGAAAATTGATCTAAAAAAAGTCTTGATCGAGAGTGAGTTCTTAATATAGATGCAGGGCAACTAGTATTTATTTTACCATTTAATGTATCGTAAACAGCTTTAGATTTTCTTTGATCTGGAACAACACAGCTAATCACCTTACTGTTTAAAATTGCTGGTATAGTAAGAGTAAGAGCCTGCCTTGGAACATCATCAAAATATGGGAACCAACCCTCGGTGAATTGTTGCCTCCTGCAGGCTTCGTCAAGATTTACAAGCTTCACTTGGTCCCTATCATTAAAATCTGCTTCATAAGGGTCATTAAAGGCTATATGACCATTTTCACCAATTCCAATACAAGCTATATCAATGGGATGATTAATTAAGATTTGCTCATATTCTTTCATCTCTTTTTCACAGTCTGCTGCATCGCCATTCAAAAAATAGACTTTTTTGGGGTTAACAAAACTCAAAATTCTATCTTTTAAATACTTTCTAAAGCTAGCAGGGTGGTTTGGCGAAATATCTTTGTATTCATCCAAATGAAAAACAGTAATTTTTTTCCAATCAATCTCTTTATTTCTTAATGCTTCCAAAAACAGAAATTGTGAGGAGCCTGTTGCTAGGAGAATATTTGCAAAACCACTTTTATTAATCGCTTCTTTAATATTTTTTTCTACAAAATCAGATGCATTATCGGCCATCACCTTCGGCTGCTCATAAATAACTACGTTAAGATGGTCAATAGTTATTTCTTTTCTGATTTGTTTTTTTAAATTCATCTTTTTCTATAAATATTAATCTACTTTATAAAATTCTTAATTAAAAATTAATTTACAAGAGTTAAAGCTAATTTTTAACGTTTATTTGAAAACAACCAATGCATCAAATCTGGCTCGGCAAAAGCATTATCCCAGCTATTATGATTGACCTCTGGGTAAATAGTCAGCCTGACACTTGCTTTTTCTTTACCAAGGGCTTCATGCATTTTACGTGAAAAATCAACTGAAACCACCCCATCATCTTCCCCGTGAAAAATCCAAAAAGGTGTAGTTTTCAAAAGATCAGACCAATCTGGATTACCTCCTCCACAAATTGGGAAAGCAGCTGCAAAAAAATCCGGGTTTCTAGCTACCAATTCAAAAGTTCCCATTCCTCCCATTGAGAGACCGCCAACATACCTTCTAGTTTCATCTATATCATATTTTTTTTGAATTAAATCCAATAATTTTTCTACCATAATCAGTTGCTTGTTTTCTGATATCTCTTTAAAAAAATCAAACTTTTGACCAGCTGACATCTCATAGTTCCTTTTTACATTAGCCCAAGAAGATTTCTCTGGACATTGAGGAAAAACAACTATTGCGGGATAGTTATTTCTAAAGTCTTCAGATTTAAAAAGAAAACTTCCGTGTACCAATTGTGATTTATTATCACTTCCCCTTTCCCCTGCGCCATGTAAAAAAATCAATAGTGGGTAGGATTTTTGGGAATTATAATTCTCAGGAATTAAAATCCTGTATGGTAATGTATCGTTTTGATGAACTAAAAGCTCCTCTTTAAATTCTTGACTAAAAACAGACGTAGTAGATATTAATAAAAGTATAAGAATTCTTTTCATTTGAATTATTTATCTAATCAATTAATTCGTTAACTAAAATTGGTGAGTCATCACAACTTAATTCTCCAGCAGCATAATATAATCCATTGAGAAAAAAATTAACCAATTTTGGATTATCCATACTTTGAGCATTGTGAGAGGGTGAGGAATAGAAAACTCTTCCTCTACCATATCTTTTTATCCATGAAATGAACTTTATATTATCTTTTGGCCGATCGCGAGTCATCTTAATCTGGTCAAGGTTCATATATAACAAGGGTCTAAAGTTATAATTAAAATAAGCATTTTTAAAAAAATATGGCTCATCATAATGGGTAAAGCCTTTACCCTCGAAACTACTTACTAACGGATGTTTGGGGTCAAATAATTTAACGTTAATTTCCTGCTGTAGGGGATGAAAGTCAAAACTTCCTCCAACCATTTCACTAAAATCCAAAGAATTATTCTGCATTACTATTGCGCCATGAAGCACAACAAGGCCGTTCCCTCTTTTAATATGTTTTAAGAGATTTTTTTCAAGTTTTTTTGCCTTATCAATGACCTGTTCCTCATCTAAAAATTTATTCTCATTTATTACATCCCAAAACATATCTCTTCTCTCCCTGTCAGAGCAATTATTATTGAGTACTATAACATCATATTTCGATATGTTTTTTTTCTCAAATACACTTATATCCTTTGATACTTCAACATTAAAATCCCCTGTTTTAAGTGCAATTATTTTAATTGCTTCCTCAGTATGAGGTATGGTCCAATGATTATATCCGGTATGTAACGAAAAAATTAAAAGATTCTTCTTTTTATTGGGCGCAAGACTTTTTTTTCCCTCAACCATAGCCTCAATTTTATTTAACCAACTTTGAGTAATTTCAACCTCAGGAAGGTTTTGCGAGTATGAGTTAAAAGTAATCAGTAGTGATAAAAACATTAATCCTATTTTCATCTTCACAATAGATAGTTTTAAGTTTTGAATCTACTTGAAATTTAAGTCATTTTAAATTAAAGAATCACGATTTGAATTTCAGGTAAATTTATGTAAGTTTATATTGTGTACGTACACGATATTAAGGATTTATTTTAGTTTGTTAGGAAAAAATCATATTATTTTGCTGCTTTTTATAGTCTTATCAACTGCTTGTCAGTCTGAAAAAGAGACTAAATCACTAACCTCACCAAATATACTTTTTATTGCTGTTGATGACCTAAGACCTGAGCTAGGAGTCTATGGAAATCAAACTGTTAAAAGTCCTAACATAGATAAATTAGCGGACGAAGGAAGCCATTTTACAAGACATTATGTACAAGTGCCTACTTGTGGCGCTTCAAGATATAGTCTAATGACAGGTATGCGACCACGAAAGAGGATACATGTCGATAATAAAGCTTTTTACGAAGAAACATCTCAACAGCCCGAAAGAGAAAGACCAGAGTCTTTTGTTCATCACCTTAAAAGAAATGGCTATAATACTGTTGGAATTGGAAAAATAAGCCACTCAGTAGACGGTTTAGTTTATAAGTATGAAGAACAGCCAACTAAAATAAAGGAAATGCCCCATAGCTGGAATCGATTTATATTTAATCCTGGAAAATGGAAAACTGGATGGAATGCCTTTTTTGCATATGCCAATGGTGAAAATCGGCAAAGTCTTAAAGGTCAGGTTAAACCCTATGAAAGTGCAGACATTTCAGACGATGGTTACCCAGATGGACTAATTTTAAAAAGTGCACTTGACGAATTAAAAAGATTAAAAGAGGAAGAAAAACCCTTTTTTTTAGGAGTAGGCTTTTTTAAACCACACTTACCGTTTAATGCTCCAAAAAAGTATTGGGACTTTTATTACAGAGATTCCATCTCCATTGCACCTGATCCAAATATTCCAACGGGGGTCAATCCGATAAGTGTTGGTAAAATGGGTGAGTTTTATAATTATAAGCTTTCTGACGAAAAGCCTACTCTCAAACAAACTGTTTCAGATGAATATGCTAGAAAATTAATTCATGGATATTATGCATCTATCAGTTATATTGATAATCTAATTGGAAAATTAATCCGAGAACTTAAATCACTTGATCTAGACGGGAATACCATGGTAATTCTTTGGGGTGATCATGGTTGGCATTTAGGCAACGACAGAAAGTGGGGAAAACACACCTTGTTTGAAAGGTCATTAAAAAGTGCCCTGATTATAAAACTTCCTGGTAAACAAAATAAAAATAAAGAGATCAATTCAATTGTTGAAACTGTTGATATCTACCCTACTCTTATGGAATTTTGTTCAATCACACCTCCATATAAATTGGATGGTGAAAGCTTGTTAAAGCATATGAATTCTGTAAATACAAATAAAAAAAATATTGCTTATAGCTACTGGAAAGATGGAATAAGTATAAGGACAGAAAAATACCGATTAACAAAATTTTTTAGGAAGGAGGAACCAAAAATAGAACTTTACGACCATTTACTTGATTCAGAGGAGAATAATAATATAGCTTTTGTAAATAAAAAATTAATAGATTCACTAATGCCAACTTTGATGAAATCAATCCCAAAATTCTATCAAGTTGCTAATTAATAAAAATTGAAAACTTAACTTAACTTAAAAATGTTAGAAAAAATTAAACTTTTAATAATCATTTGTAGTATTTTTTTTGCTAAGTCCTCTATTGCTCAGAAAGATAGATCTGTTTGTTTTGAAGTTGCCAATAGTAAATCAAATTCTGTTGAAAGTCTAATTTCAGTTAAATTTAATGAAGAGAGTTTTAAATCAATCAAAAATGAAATGGTTCTTTTGAAAGTTTCAGAGAAAGGGGAAATGATTGTTCCTTATCAAATCGAAAAAGAACAATCAAAGATTTGGTTTAAGCATAAAGAATCAGAAAAAACAATTTCATATTGTCTAAAAAAATCAAATAGTTTATTCAACAATGAAATGTTTAATTTCAAAAAACAAAATGGTGTATTAAAATTTGATTACAATGGTCAATCTTTGATTGGATATAGATACAAAATGAAACTTCCTCCGATTGGGGTTGATAAGTTGTACCAGAAATCGGGGTATATACATCCCGTTATTTCTCCTAAAGGAGATACACTTACAAGGATTCAACCTCCAGATCATTATCATCATTATGGTGTATGGGGACCTTGGACAAAAACCAAAATAAATGATAGAGAAGTAGATTTTTGGAACTTGAAAGAAGGCCAGGGAACAGTACTTTTTAAAGAGTTCAAAAGTATATCATCTGGTAAAGTTTTTGCAGGCTTTACAGCAAAACAAGAGCATCTAAATTTCATAAAAAAAGATAATCCTAGAATTGCAATTAATGAAAACTTAGAAGTTAAAGTATGGAAAAATAATAATCCAAATCAATATTTTATTGACTATACTTCAGAGTTTACAACCCCTCTTAAAGAAGGAATCCTATTTGAAGCATACCGATATGGAGGTGGATTAGGTTTTAGATTTAAAGAACAATGGAACAAAAATAATTGTAATGTTTTGACCTCAGAAGGTAAAAACAGGATGACTGCAGATGGTACTAAAGCAAAATGGTGTATTATTTATGGGGAATCTAATAAAAGAAAGTCAACTAATGGAGTTCTTTTTATGAGTCACCCTCAAAACCGTGCACATCCAGAGCCAATGAGGGTATGGCCAATAACTGCAAATAAAGATAGTGGGGATATGTTTTTTGAGTTCTGTCCAATTCGTCACAAAGAATGGCAAATAAAACGTAGTAAAAAATATAAGCTTAATTATAGAATGCTTGTATTTGAAGGGTCTATAAGCCGTGAACAAGCTGAGTCCCACTGGAAAGCTTTTGCCTACAAACCAGAAATAAAGATCAATTAAAAATTTAAATGATGAAAAGAAGAAGTTTTATTGAAAAAACAACAATTAGTTCGGCAGCAATGGTTGGTATTCCAAGTATTGTCCCTGCAACTGTATTTGGTAAAAATGCACCTAGCAATAGAATAAATATTGGACAAATAGGATGCGGTCGTATTGCTCGAAGTCATGATTTACCAGAAACCATGACCTATGATGTTTCAAATGTTATGGCAGTATCCGATCTGGATTCTAACCGCTTGAAAGATGGAAAAATTTTAGTAGACGATTTTTATAAAGAAAAAAAAGACAAAAAGCGATATAACGGAACAAAAATGTACGAGGATTATCGGGAAATGTTGTTAAACAAAGATATAGATGCTGTAATGATATCTACACCTGACCACTGGCATGCTCAGCCTGCTATAGAAGCAGCTATTGCTGGAAAGGACATTTACCTTCAAAAGCCTAATTCTCTTACTGTAAAGGAAGGAAGGCAATTAGTCAACGCCGTTAAAAAAAGTAATGTAATTCTGCAAGTTGGAACGCAGCAAAGGGCTATGCCTCAATTTAGAATTGCCGCAGAGCTTGTACGAAACGGTAGAATTGGAAAATTACACACTGTAAAAATTGGACTTCCGGGAGATCCACCTGGACCTGAATTAACTCCTATGGCAATTCCAAAAAACTTGAACTTCGATATGTGGTTGGGATCAACACCTGAGGTGCCTTATACTGAAATTGGAGTTCACCCTCAAGAGGGATACAGCAGACCTGGTTGGTTAAGACATGAAAATTATGGTGCTGGAATGATTACTGGCTGGGGACAACATCATTATGATTCTGCAGCATGGGGAATGGATACAGAACTTAAAGGTCCAATATCTGTTCAATCTATTGCAGATTTCCCAAAATCAGGTCTATGGAATGTACACGGTGATTTTATGGTAAAGCATGAATACAGTAATGGTATTAGTGTTTTAACCAGTGGAGGCTATCCTAATGGTGTTAGATACGAGGGATCTGAGGGGTGGATTTTCGTTTCTCGAGGTAGTTATGTTGCTTCAAGCTCAGACCCAGTGGCAATGGAGGAAAGTAAAAAAGCATTGGATGCGTCTGATCCTAATATATTATTATCTGAGATTGGCGTTAATGAAACTCATCTATACAAAATAGATGATCAACACGGTAATTGGCTGGATTGTATTCAAAGCAGAAATCAACCTATATCACCGGTTGACATTGGTCATATGGCATGTGTCGTGTGTTTGATTAGTCACATTGCAATGAAAATACCCAGAAAATTAAAATGGGACTCTAAAGAGGAGATATTCATTAATGACGATGAAGCAAATAGATTACTAAGCAGATCGCAACGAAAACCTTATGGAACTGATCACTTAAATACTTAATTTTGAAAAAGAAAAACGAATGAAACTAACATATTTATTATTAATAGCTTTTACAATTTTAAGTTGTTCTTCTAATGAGGACAACAAAATAGTCAAGCTTATGACGCTCGATCCCGGTCACTTTCATGCTGCTCTTATCCAAAAAACTTCATATGAAAATATTGATTCAACTGTAGATGTTTATGCCCCAGAAGGACCTGAAGTAAGTACATTTTTAAAAAGTATTGATGCATATAATAATAGGGATAACAACCCTACTAATTGGTCCATTAATACCCATTTAGGTGATAATTATCTTGAGCTAATGATTTCTGAAAAGTCTGGAAACGTAATGGTTGTATCTGGAAAAAATTCAAAAAAAATTGATTATATACTGGCGGCAGTTAAAGCAGGATTGAATGTTTATGCAGATAAGCCACTAGTAACCAATCCAGTTGGATTAAAAAAACTAAAAGAGGTATTTAGAGTTGCCAAAGAGAATAATGTTTTAGTTTATGATATCATGACGGAGCGTTTTGAGGTTACTACAGGAATCCAAAAGGCCCTTTCAATGGTTTCCTCTGTTTTTGGAGAACTTGTAGATGGAACACTTGAAAATCCTGCTATCAGTAAAGAAAGTATTCACCACTTATTTAAGTATGTATCTGGAAAGCCACTGGTAAGACCTGCCTGGTTTCTCGATACAGAGCAACAAGGTGAAGGAATTATCGATGTAACCACTCATTTAGTAGATTTAGTTCAATGGGAGGCTTTTCCAAATCAAATCATTCAAAAGACTGATATCGATATGGTAAGTGCAAAAAGATGGCCAACTATACTATCAAAGGATCAATTTAAAAAAATTACTGGGCTAGATTCTTATCCAAACTACTTAAAGAAAGATAAAATAGAAAATGATTTACACATATATTGTAATGGAGAAATGAATTACACCATAAAAGGGAAACATGCTAAAGTCTCCGTTATTTGGAATTTCAGAGCACCAGAAGGAACTGGAGACACTCACCAAAGTATAATGAGAGGAACAAAAAGTGATTTAGTGATCAAACAAGGTGCAGAGGAAAACTTTAAACCGACCCTATATGTAAATTCTAAAATTGGTAGTGGCTTAGAGACGGATTTAAATTTAACTATAACTGAATTACAATCTGAGTTTCCTGGAATTAAAGCTGAAAAAATATCCGGCTCAGTATGGAAGATTCTTATCCCAAACGTATTAAAAATTGGACATGAAGCTCACTTTGGACAAGTAACTAATAATTTCCTGAAATATTTTAAAGAAGGGATGTTACCTGAATGGGAAATTCCCAATATGATGGCAAAATATTACACCACTATTGAGGCGTATAAATTAGCAATAAAAAATTAACCATAAATAATATCTCTAATGAAAAATTATTTTTTTTTAATATTAATCAATTCTATTTTCTACATTACTTCATGTATTTCTCAGGAGAATCCTCCAATGATTGAGATACCTGATCAATCAAAGTATACTACTGAATTAATTGTAGATGGTATTGATATTCCCTGGGGAATGGATTTTATAAATGAAGAAGAATTACTCGTAACTGACAAAAAAGGGACTTTATATCATGTTTTAAGGGGAGTAAAAACAGAAGTAAGTGGTTTACCCAAAATATATGTAAGAGGTCAAGGTGGTCTTCTAGATGTAGCTCTTCATCCAAAGTTCAAATCTAATGGAATAGTTTACTTAGCTATTTCAGTTAATATTGAAGGAGATGAAGGAGGAAATACAGCTCTATATAGAGGGACTTATAAAGAATTTAAAATTAAAAATATAGAATTATTATACAAAGCGGTGCCAAATACCAAAAAGGGTCAACATTGGGGCTCAAGAATTGTTTTTGATGACGAAGGCCATTTATTTTTTGGAGTTGGAGACAGGGGAAATCGAGATGTTAATCCCCAAGATCTTAAAAAAGACGGAGGCAAAATTTATAGATTAAATTTAGATGGAAGTATTCCAGATGATAATCCCTTTATTAATTCAGAGGGAGCTAAAAAAGCTATTTATACTTATGGGAATAGAAATCCTCAAGGTCTAATTTTTCATTATAAAACAGGGGAACTATGGGAGCACGAACATGGTCCAAAAGGTGGAGATGAAATAAATATTCTTGAAAAAGGCAAAAATTTTGGATGGCCAGTAATTACTTATGGTATTAATTATAGTGGCACTTCAATAACCGATAAAAGAGAAATGCCAGGCATGGAACAACCATTATATTATTGGGTACCATCTATAGCTCCAAGTGGTATGGCATTTTCAACATCAGGAGTATATAAAGATTGGGAAGGGGACTTATTTGTTGGTTCTCTAAAGTTTAAATACCTAGAGAGGTTAGTCATAAAGGATAAAAAGGTCATAAAACGAGAAAAAATTCTTGATGAAATTGGTAGAGTAAGAAACGTAAAAGAAGGTCCTGATGGGTACCTTTATTTAGGAGTTGACGGGAAAGGAATTTTAAAAGTAATTTTAAAAGAATGAAACAAGGCATAGCCTTTTTCTGCTGTTATATTTTTTTTCAAACTTCATGGCTTATACAATATAAGCCACTAAAAGAAAGTATAGCTGATGGTGCCCTTATTTATGATGAATTTTGTGTTCAATGTCATCTAGGTAAAGGAGAAGGTGTCTCTGGAATTAACCCTCCACTATCCAAATCCGACTACTTATTTGATGATATTGATAGAAGTATAAGCAATATTAAATATGGTCTTTCTGGACCAATAATCGTAAATGATGAGGAGTATAATGGTGTTATGTTAAATAACGGACTAGATGATGAAGAAATCGCTGATGTAATGAATTATATTTTAAATAGCTGGGGAAACAAGTCAGATGAGATAATAACAAAAGAGCGTGTTGCTAAGATATCTGAATAATTAATAAGCTTAGTATGTCTGTAAAAAATATATATCGCTATTTATATATTTCAATTTTTTTAATTTTTGTGTTTTGGATGGCTTTTCTTGACACGAACTCCTTTAAAATTCATCGCGAATTAAACCAAGAAGTGGAAAAGCTCGAAGAGCAAAAGAAGGCATTGATTAATATTATTGATAAAGATAAAAGGAGTCTTCAACAGTTAAGTGATAAAGATAGTCTTGAACATTTCGCACGAGAAAATTATGGTCACAAAAAAGAGGATGAGACAATATTTTATATAGAATTTGAAGATGGTTTAGATATAAAATAAGTTATAATCATCAAATTTCAGTAATATTTTTTTGACCATAATTTTAATTGTATTTTTAAGCAAATTTCATTTACTTGGTAAAGGCCAAAATCATAGCAATTGCAAATCAAAAAGGGGGTGTTGGTAAAACAACAACTGCTGTCAATCTGGCGGCAGCTTTAGCAATACTCGAGAAAAAAATTCTTTTGGTTGATGCTGATCCACAAGCCAATGCAACTTCTGGTTTAGGTATCGATGTAAAAAGTCAGAGATTAGGCACATACCAATTATTGGAGCATACTGCTAAGACTCATGATACTATATTAACCACTAATACACCAAATCTAGATATAATCCCATCTCATATTGATTTAGTTGCCTCAGAGATTGAATTAATAGATAAAAAAAACAGGGAGTATATGTTAAAAAAAGCCTTGGATCCTGTCGTTGATTTATATGATTATATAATTATAGATTGTGCTCCTTCATTAGGATTGATTACACTTAATGCACTTTCTGCAGCAGATTCTTTAGTGATTCCAATACAATGCGAGTACTTTGCTTTGGAAGGATTAGGTAAGCTTTTAAATACTATAAAAAGTGTACAGAAAATTCATAATAAAAACTTGGACATTGAAGGACTACTGCTTACGATGTATGATTCTCGTTTAAGATTATCTAATCAAGTAGTAGAGGAAGTTAGAAAGCACTTTGGAAAGATGGTTTTCAGAACAATAATTCAACGTAATATTAGATTGAGTGAAGCCCCTAGTTTTGGAGAAAATATTATTCATTACGACGCTACGAGTAGAGGGGCAAAAAATTATCTATCCCTTGCCAACGAAATTTTGAAAAAGAAAAAAAAACAAACTGTTGATGGCTAAGAAAAATAAAAAACAGGCTTTGGGTAGAGGTTTGTCTGCTCTTCTAGACGATCCTCAAAATGAGATCAATTCAATTAATGAGATTAGTGCAGATAAGGTTACAGGCAATATTATCGATTTAGATTTAAAACAAATTGAAATCAACCCTTTCCAACCCAGAACAAATTTTAATGAAGAATCTGTTTTAGAATTAGCTGAATCTATTAAAACACTTGGCATAATCCAGCCCATAACAGTAAGAAAATTAGATAATAATAAATATCAATTAGTTTCAGGCGAACGGCGATTAAGAGCTGCAAGATCTATTAAACTCAAAACCATTCCTACTTATGTTAGAATTGCGAATGACCAAGAAATCCTTGAGATGGCTTTGGTTGAAAATATTCAGAGAAGAGATCTTGACCCTATTGAAATAGCACTTTCTTATAATAGATTGGTTGAAGAAATAAATCTTACTCAAAACCAACTAAGCCAAAGGGTTGGTAAAAAGAGGTCTACAGTCGCAAACTACATGAGGCTTCTCAAATTAGACCCTATTATTCAGTCAGGAATTAGAGATGGTTTTTTATCTATGGGGCATGGTAGAGCCCTAATAAACATTGAACAGCAGGAAGAGCAATTAAAAATTTATGAAAAAATCATTTCAAAAGGACTTTCTGTTAGGAATACTGAGGAGTTAGTTAAAAAACTCAATTTAGGTAAAGAAACTAAGAAAAAATACGCTAAAATTTCTAAAGTTCATACCGATGCTGAAAATGAACTTAAGAAATATTTGAATTCTAGTGTATTCGTTAAAGTAAATAAAAAAGGTAAAGGTTCAATTATAATACCCTTTGGCTCCAATAAAAATTTAAACGATTTAATTAAAAGAATCAAACGTGAAGACTAGTGTCTTTCTCTTATTTCTATTTACAGTCAATCTGCAACTTTTAGCTCAAGAACTCCCCAAAGAGAATCCTAAAAGCCGAAAACAACGCTTGATAGAAGATCCTCTAACTCCATCAAAAGCCGCATTTTACTCAGCAATTTTTCCCGGTTTAGGTCAAATATATATTGGAAAAGTCTGGAAGGTTCCTCTTGTATTTGCTGCGATAGGTGGATCAGTATACGGCTATGTTTATAATCAGGACGAATTAAGTCGATATAGAACTGCATATAAAAGAAGAAATGCTGGGTATAGGGATGACGAATTTATCGAACTGATACCAAATAAAAGTAAATTAATTGAAGGTATGAAGTTCCACAAAAATTATAGAGATATGTCATTTCTTTTTATATTAGGGACTTATATGTTAAATATTTTAGATGCTAATGTTAGCGCGCATTTAATGCAATTTAATGTTAAAGACAATTTAAGTGTAAAACCTCAATTCAACTCTGATTTTTTAGGCTCACAAACCAATGTGGGATTGAAAGTTTTAGTTAAAATTTAAAAGTTTTAAATGAAGATAGGGCTATTAGGTTATGGTCGAATGGGAAAAGCAATTGAAAAAATTGCCCTAGAAAGAGGACACGAAATAGTCTATAAAATAGACAAAGATTATAATCACGGTAATCTAATTAAAGCAGATGTTGCTATAAATTTTAGCATCCCTTCAGCCGCGGTTAATAACGTAATTATTGCATTAGAAAATTCAATCCCTGTTATCTGCGGAACAACAGGGTGGTTAGACCATTATAAAAAAGTTACCCAAATTGCATTACACAATAAGACTGCTTTTTTATACGCTTCGAACTTCAGTATAGGAGTGAATTTGTTTTTTAAGCTCAATAAGACTCTGGCAAAAATAGTACAGAACCAGTCAGATTATAAAGCCTCCGTGGAGGAAATACATCATATTCACAAATTAGATGCACCTAGTGGAACTGCCATAACTCTTGCGGAAGAAATTATCGAAAACTCTAATTTGAAACAATGGTGTAAGCAAGATGCTGGGGAAGATGAATTAGAAATTAAATCAATTAGAGAGGGCGAAGTCGCTGGAATTCATACTATCCAATATAAATCTGATATTGATTCAATAACAATTAGGCATGAGGCATTTGATAGGAGAGGGTTTGCTTATGGAGCACTAATTGCTGCTGAATGGATAGTTGGTAAAAAAGGGATTTTTAAAATGGATGATGTTTTAAATTTTTAATTAATATGAATGAATTTCAGTGGATTTTATTTTTTCTTTCAATACAAATAATTCATTTCTTAGGAACATGGAAACTCTATAAAACAGCTGGAGAAGACCCATGGAAAGCAATTGTACCGGTTTATAACGCAATTATATTCTTAAAAATATTACATCGTCCCAAATGGTGGGTTTTACTTTTATTTCTTCCAGTCATTAACATTATGATGTTTATGGTCCTATGGGTAGATACCGCAAAACACTTTGGTAAAAACACTCCTACTGATGGTCTTTTGACTATTTTATCTCTAGGTTTCTTTATCTATACTATTAATTACCAAAAAAAACCAAAATATATTTCCGATAAATCGATGATCGTAAGATCAACTTTTAATGAGTGGATTGGTTCGATAATTTTTGCTGTTGTGGCTGCAACTTTTGTCCACAATTATTTTTTTCAACCCTACATCATACCAACTGGATCATTAGAGAAATCATTATTAATTGGGGATTTTCTGTTTGTTAGTAAATTTCATTATGGAGCTAGAGTTCCCTCAACTACTATTGCTTTTCCAATGGTTCACGACACACTTCCATTAATCAAAACAAGATCGTACCTAAAAAAACCACAGCTACCTTACATGCGACTTCCTAAATTTCAAAAAATTAAAAGAAACGATATTGTTGTTTTTAATTGGCCAGCAGATACAGTGAGGCAGTTTTTTGTTAGAGAAGCAGGAGTAAAAAAACCAACGGACAAAAAATCAAATTATGTTAAAAGATGTGTTGGTTTACCTGGAGATAAGCTAGAAATAAAAAAAGGATTTGTTTACATTAATGGAAACAAAAATGTGCTACCAGATCGAGCAAGGATTCAACACAGCTATACTGCTTACAGTAGTAAAGGTGTTTCTTCTAGAAAACTTTCTCAATTAGGACTAACAGATTTCTATCGAAGATTTCGAATAGAAAATATCACACAAAATAGTTATTCCAAACTTTCACCGTATATAGTTGGAACCAGTGGTAATAGCACAGATAATTTTATAGTTATAACCCGAGAAAGGGGAATACCTATTTCCCTGGTCAGATCATTAGGCCTAAGGATAAGTGAAGTACTCGAAAAGTCTAAAGAACTAAATCTAACTATTGAGGAAGCAGAAGAAATAGAAAAACAAGGCTGGGTTGATAGTTTGGTTCAAAAAAATCAAAATGTAAAAACTCCTAATACTAACTTCTTTCCCAATAAAATTCCATTTGATTGGAATCAAGATAATTTTGGACCTATTGAAATACCTGCTAGTGGTCAAACCATAGCAATAAATTTATCTAATCTTCCGCTTTATAAAAAGATCATTGTAGATTATGAAAACAATAGCCTTAAAACTATAGGAAATGAAATTTTCATAAATGATAAAAAAGTCAATCAATACACATTCTTACAAGATTATTTTTGGATGATGGGTGACAATCGCCACCGATCAGAGGACAGCCGTTTTTGGGGGTTTGTACCTGAAGATCACATTGTTGGAAAACCTGTATTTATTTGGTTTAGTATTTCTGGAATTAATGGTGGGTTAAGTAATTGGAAGGTCAGGTGGGATAGAGTGTTTAGCACTGTGGGAGGTGAGGGAAAACGTGTTTCATACTTTCCATATTTCTTAATATCAATAATAATTTGGCAAGGCTACTTATTTATCCGAAAAAGAAAAAAGAAAAAAGCAAGCTAATGAACGCTGGGGTTTGTCCTGCATATCTTCCTTCTATTAGGTATATGGCATGGATAGTTGCAAAAAAAGAGGTTTCATTTGTTTTAACCAATCATTACCAAAAACAAACATATCGCAATCGTACGGAAATTTATGGCGCTAATGGTAAATTAAAACTCACTATTCCAATTTCACATAATAAATTTCAAAAAAATCAGCTAGATAGCGAGGTTAAAATTTTTAATGACTCCTCTTGGCAAAGAGATCACTGGAAATCGTTAGAATCTTCATATCGTTCGTCTCCCTTCTTTGAATTTTATGAAGATGATCTATATCCTTTTTTTCATAGGAGACACGAGAAATTAATGGATCTAAACATCGCTTTGATTAAAAAAATATTTTCCTTATTAGAAATAGTTATAAAATTTAAAAAAACAAATGAGGTTGACGAATTTTCCGAATTAATCCGTGCTAAACAAAAAACCATTTATAAAATACCCACTTATCATCAGGTATTTAATTCAAAATATGGATTTATCGATAATTTAAGTATTCTAGATTTGATTTTTAATGTAGGCCCGGAAAGTAATAATTATCTAAAAAAACTTCAGATTTAATTATCATTTCCACCTTAAAACTGCACTCACTGGATTGTGATCAGAGAGATTAATATTGTAGGTGTTAAAGTCAATTATCTCCATTCTGGGGTCAAAAAAAATAAAATCGATTCGAAAAGGAAAATTGGCCAAATTATAAGTCCCACCTAACCCATTTCCTGCAATTGAAAAGGCATCTAACCTTTTATTTTTAATACCTTTATAAATCTTAGAAAAAGCATTATTATTTAAATCGGTACAGATTATGGAAGGATGTAAATTATTTTTATCAATCTTTCCAAATTCAACCATTTGAGCTTCTTGTTTTTTAATTACATCAGTAATTCGATTAATAAATTTCTGAGAGTTTACTCTGGTTAAAAGAGTATCCTTAAAATTAATTCTCAATGATTCTAGGTGAAGGTTATAAATTCTTAGCGTATCCCTTTTGTAAAATATTTCTGCATATACAGCACCGTTATTTGAATTTTCAAAAGGTATAAAGCCCTTGTTATAAAGGGGGAATTTAGATAAAATGCTTAGGCCGTTTTGACCATTCTTACTTGAGGATTGAATATAGTTATAAGGGTAACTTTCAAATGATGGGCTAAATTCTTTTGAAAACTCTTGTAAACATAAAATATCTGGACTCTCCTGATTTACGAAAGATAAGATGGATTCAGGAATATTTTCCTTATCTATCCAATTATAACTATTAAATAATCTGACGTTAAAGCTCATCAATTTAAGTCCCTTTGAAACAGGAATTCCATTATTTGGGAGCTTATAAAGGCGTTCCCACTCAGTATATCCTATTAAAATAGAAAAAATAAACATTACAAACGGCCACTTTAGTTTGATAATCCAAAAGATAAAAAACAAGCAATTAATCAAAACAATAAAAGGTACCATCAAGTTTAAAAAAGGATAATAATAAAACCCCCCAAATGTGCCCATCAGAATTAGCTGAAGGATCAATAATATAAGATTGATAAACATCAAGGATTTACCTATGAAATTTAATTTCATGCTTTAGCAATTAAATCCAAATGAAACTCCCTAATCATTTTTTTCCTGCTTCAAAAAGAAAGTCTTTATCCTCTTTAGAAAGGCTTTCATATCCTGACTTACTAATCTTATCTAAAATAGCATCAATTTTTTTTTGACGTTCAGCACTATTTTTGTTGTTTGGATTGTGATTTTCTTTTTTTTGGGATTTATAAATAGTTTTAAGTTGCTTTGACATAAATAAGTATTGCCAAACTCTCTCAAATCCAATTCCAATATCTCGCCCATTTTCCAATTGTCTTGCATAGAAAAAGCCTAATAATGCTCCGCCAATGTGTGCCAAATGACCACCAGCATTACCATAGGGTATTTGAATAACATCTAGTAAGAAAAATACCATCCCAAGATATTTTAGTTTAACGTTAAAAAATAAAACCCTTATTTCTCGATCAGGGTTATAAGTACAGATAAATATAAATACTGCCATCACTCCAGCTGAGGCTCCTATCATAGGGGGATAAATCCCTTTGAAAACCGGAAAAAGCGAATAGCTCAAAACAAAGATTAAACCTCCAGCAAAGACTCCTAAAAAATAATTATTTATAAATATTTTATCTGGAAATAGGTTAAGTAATAACCTGCCTGCATAGAAAAGCAAAAGCATATTCCATAAAAGGTGAAAAAAACTACTGTGAAAAAAACTATAGGAAATCAAGGTCCAAGGTCTTGTGATAAAGGTGTCGAATTTAGGAGAAAGTTGAATCCAATTCATATAAGCTCCTGAAGGTACTTTTAGCAAGAAAAAAAATGTGTTAAGCAGCATTGGTATTACAAAACAAAATACGTTGAACAAAATTATTTTTTCAGCAATGGAAAAAGTAGATATTCTGTAGCGCATGTTATCCAAGAAATTCATAAATCCCAGCGGTTATTTTTAAACTGATGTTTTTTCCAGTACCACATCATTGCAAGTCCTGTAAGTGCTCCACCAACGTGAGCAAAGTGGGCAATTGGACCAATGGAATATGAAGAAAAGCCAAAGAAAAGATCAGCCAGGATAAGAATAGGAACAAGTATTTTTGCTTTTACAGGTATGGGTGGGAACAACAACATCAATTGAGCATTTGGGAACAACATTGCAAAACCAACCAAAACTCCGTAGAGAGCTCCTGAAGCACCCACCATAAGAGAGCGGTAGGCATTGTATGCTCCTGAAAGACTTTTCTCTCCCACTTCGTTTATTGCTTGAGTAGGAAGTTGAGCAGTTTCATAAAATTGACCTATATCATAGTCTGACAAACCAAAATCGGTTAGTGAGGAATTAACCATATCTATTTGATAGTAGTAAAGTAATAATTGAAGAAAGGCAGCACCTAGGCCTGTTGAAATATAAAAAAATATGAATTTCTGCTTTCCCCACATTTGCTCTAATGGAGTTCCAAACATCCATAATCCAAACATATTAAAAAAAATATGGGAAAAATCTCCATGCATGAACATGTGAGTTAATGGCTGCCAATACTCAAACTTTGAATTAGTAGGGTAATGTAAAGCAAACCAATCATATACTTGATTGCCTATTGTAAGTGTGGCTAAGAAAAAAATACCATTAATGATCAGTAAATGCTTTACTGTTTCAGTGATGTTGCGCATCAATTCAATTTCTTATCTAATTCTTCTTTATCTAAAGTAATAAAAATCTTACGATTAAAAGGGCAGGTCAGTGGCTCTTTACAAGCAAAAAGATCATCAACAAGTACCTGTTGTTCAATTGTAGAGAGGGGTTTATAACTATCTACAGCAAGTGATCTTGACATAAGTTTTGCTATATAATCTGCTTGACTAAAACTCTCAAGATCTTCTGATGAATCTGAAGCAGTAAGGACTTCCTCAAACAACTGTTCCACTTGACGGTCATCACAAATTGAAGGAATTCCTATTATCATCAATTTATTATTATGTCTCTCAGAAATAAAACCCATAGCCTTAAGGTTATCTTCAAAATCATCAAATAGGGCCAATTGCTTGGTTGACAATTCTAATTCTTTAGGAAACATTAGCTGTTGACTGTTAATATTTCTTTCTGTGATACTGGATAAAAAAGCCTCATAAAGTACCCTTTGGTGAGCGCGTTTTTGATTAATTATTAGTAACCCGGAGCGGGTGCTTGTAACAATATATTTTTTGAACAATTGAAAAACTTTTGGAGTTTGTTCAACCGCCATTTTAAGCTCATCATCAGAGTTTTTTTGGGTTGCTGGGATATTTAGTCCTGAATATAAACTTTCCCACGTTTCTTTGGATACTTTGGTTTGCATTAAATCGACTTGCTGAAAGGGATTGAAACTAGAATCAATCTCAACTGAAGGAATTTTAGTTAGTTTATTCTGTACCAATGAATAAGGGGTGTCAAACGCAGGATCTCGATCAAAATCCAATATGGGAGATACTTGAAACATTCCCAAACTATGTTTTGTCATCGATTTAATTATGGCGTAAAGGTTTTGCTCTTCCTCAAATTTGATTTCAGTTTTGGTAGGGTGTATATTTATATCTATCATCTTGGGATCAATCTGAATATGTAAAAAATAACCAGGGTGATATCGATCCCTAATTAAACCCTCAAAAGCGCAACATATAGCGTGGTGAAAGAAAGGACTTTTAATGAATCTTCGATTGACAAAGAAAAACTGCTGACCTCGTGATTTTTTTGCAAATTCAGGTTTAATAACAAAACCTTCAAAACCTGCAACCGATGTCATTTCTTCAACAGGAATTAATTTTTCTTCAATTTTATTTCCAAAAATATTTGCAATTCTTTTTCTGAAATTACTTTCAGCAAGCGAAAACAGTTCCGTTCCATTTTGATAGAAAATAAACTTGACCTCTGGATGAGAGAGTGCAACTCGGTTAAACTCCTCGATAATGTGACGAAATTCAACTTTATCTGATTTTAGAAAATTTCTTCTTGCAGGAACGTTAAAAAAAAGATTTTTCACAGAAATTGAGGTCCCTCTTGGGACAACTGAAACTTCCTGCATTTCAAATTTACTTCCCGATATCTTGAGGCAAGTCCCTATTTCGTCATCTTCGGTTTTAGTATGAATTTCAACATGGGCAATTGCAGCAATAGATGCAAGTGCTTCTCCCCTAAAACCTTTAGAGCTTATTGAAAATAGATCATCTGCAGATCTAATCTTTGAAGTAGCATGTCGCTCAAAAGCCAAACGAGCATCACTAGTCGTCATCCCAATCCCATTATCAATTAACTGAATCATTGTTTTACCAGAGTCTTTAATCAATAACTTAATTTCATTTGCCCCTGCGTCTATGGCGTTTTCAAGTAATTCTTTAACCACAGATGCTGGTCTTTGAATTACCTCTCCAGCTGCTATTTGATTAGCGACATGATCCGGCAAAAGTGAAATGATGTCAGCCATTAATTAAAAACAGTAAAAATGGAAAAATCAAAATCTAAAATATAAAGGAATAATAGTAATAAACAGGATACTATAATTAATAATCTAACAGAGAGTGCTCGGTTACTGCGAATTCTCATTTTCAATCTTGCCTCTTTCCATTGGTGACCCAAATCATTCTTATTGTAAGTATCTCGGTATTTTGAAAACTTAGAATCAAAATCATAAAGGTTCCCCTGGTCTTTACCTTTAAAATATCTAGGGGTATAATTAAATCTACGGTTTTTTTTAAGTTTAAAAATGCTGACTTTCATGATTAATCAAAAAGTTGAAATATTGTATAAGATGCTATATCAAATTTAACTAAAGCAGCTTAAACTGCAATCACAGTTAGAAATTAATAAGTAGAAAACAAGCTAAAGCAAAATCATCTTAAGTGCAGCAATTGCCGCTTCTACTCCTTTATTACCGAATTTTCCTCCGCTACGAGACTGAGATTGCCTAATATTATCGTCTGTTAAAACACAAAAAATTACAGGAGACTTGCCATTTAGGTTCAAGTCTTTTATCCCCTGGGTAACAGCATTACTTATAAACTCAAAGTGTCTTGTTTCCCCTTGAATAATGCATCCAATCGCAATCACAACATCAAAGTTTTGGGCTTGAGCTTTGCTTGCTCCATAAATAAGTTCGAAGCTCCCAGGCACATTAAATTTGACTATATTTTCAGCCACTACGTTGTGCTTGAGTAATGTTTCTCTAGCACCTATATAAAGTTTATTCGTGATTGCTTGGTTCCACTGGGCAACAACTATAGCAATCCGTAAATCATTTCCATCCGGAATATTTAAATCATCATATGAGGAAATATTTTTGTTGGCAGAAGCCATTATCTCAGATTTTCTAATCGACCAATTTGAACCTCTACAAGTTTTGCTTCATCAGCGTCAGGATAATCAGATTTTATACGCTTAAAATAATTTAAAGCTACTTTATTTTTGCCAAGATTAGCTCCTAACATTCCAGCTTTATAAAGATATTTAGGGGTACTGAAAAGATTATTGCTCGCTTCGAAAGCAGCAACATAATAATCATAGGCATCTTCTGGTTGTCCTATTTGGGCAAATGCATCACCAATAGCTCCTTTAGCAAGTGCGTTTAATATTACATCTTTAGATTCGAATTTATCTAAATATTTAATAGCATTTATATAATCTTTGAGATTTAAATAGGACATACCAGCGCTGTAGTTAGCCAACATCCCAGCAGGTGTACCTGCATAATTTTCTATAATGTCTAAAAATCCATATTTACCATCTCCTCCATCTAATGCACGCAAGAAAAGAGAATCAGAATCATCGCTATTAATTGCTAACTCAAAGTAATATTGAGCTTGGCTTAATTCTCCAACAGCCTCTATTTTTTTTGGTTCATATATATAGTTTCTGTATCCCAAGTAACAAAGAACAGATAATGCAATTACAACAATTGCTATTAAGATTAAATTTTGATATTTTGAAACTAACTGTTCAGTTTTGGAAGCTGAGGTTTCCAGAGTGTTAAATACTTCGGCAGTTGTACTTTCTAAATGTTCTTGTTTTACCGAATTAGTAGATCTGGATTTTTTTTGACCTCTTTTTTTATAGGTTGACATCTATGATTTTTAGAATTTCAAAATTAATCTTTTTTAGACCAATACCAAAAACTGAATAAATAATGAAAAACAATCAATATTGTAAGTCTAAAGTTATTTTACCTTTCAGAGGTAGATTATATTTGTATTAAATGTTTCTAAAAAGGTTATCGCTTAATAATTACAAAAATATTGAAGCTTCACGTTTCGATTTTGAAGCACGCATTAATTGTTTTATTGGAAACAACGGTATAGGAAAATCAAATGTTTTAGATAGTATCTATCACCTGGCTTTTACTAAAAGTTATTTTAACCCCTCAAGCCAACAAAATATTCAGTTTGGCAAGGATTTTTTTATGATCGAAGGACAATTTAAAATAGAAAACAAAGATGAAAAAATAAATTGCAGCCTAAAGAAGGGGCAAAAAAAAGTTATAAAACGAAATGGTAAACGCTATGAAAGAATTGCTAATCATATTGGACTAATTCCTTTGGTAATAATTTCCCCTGCCGATAGAAATTTAATTATTGAAGGTAGTAGCACTAGGAGAAAGTTCATTGACAGTGTAATTGGACAAACGGACAAGGATTACCTAAAAAACTTAATGGATTACAATAAAACATTAGCACAACGGAATGCACTTCTTAAGTATTTTGCAATGAATCGGACATTTAATCGAGACAATCTAGAAATTTACAATTTCCAAATGAGTGTACTTTCAGAGCCAATTCATAAAAAAAGGATAGCTTTTATGAAAGCCTTTATTCCAATTTTTAAAAAACGTTATGATAGTATTAGTGCAAAAACAGAATCAGTCGATATTCAGTATTATTCTGACTTGAATAAAAGTGATATGAATAAACTATTATCTCAAAATTTAGAAAGAGATAAAGTCCTTCAGTATACAAGTATAGGTTTACACAAGGACGATTTAGATTTTGAGATCACAGAAGTACCTATAAAAAAATTTGGTAGTCAAGGGCAGCAAAAAACATTCCTTATTGCACTAAAACTTGCTCAATTTGACTTTCTAAAAAAAGTAGCTAAAGTTAATCCAATTGTTTTATTAGATGATATTTTTGATAAATTGGATCAAAATAGAGTGAGTCAAACCATTAAACTATTCGAAAATGAAAGTATTGGACAAATATTTATATCTGATACACATGAGGACAGAGTAAAATTGGCATTATCAGATACATCTTCAGAGTATGAAATTTTTAATTTAAACTAGATGAAAATTTATAATTGGCCAATAATAATAATATTATTTCTTGATATTGGATGCAATTCAAGACCCGAAAAAACTGACGTTGGGCTTCTGGCTGGATATTGGAGGATTGATTTTATTAAACAAAAAAACGAAACATTCCACCCTAAAGGAATGAATAGGCTTTTAGATTATTATTTCATCGAAAAAAATAATGGAATAAGAAAAAAGGTTGAGCAATTAATTAATAATAATTTTATAATTACAGAGGATCAAAATCCATTTACAATTATTGATAATGGTAAAGATTTTTTCATTCAATTTGAGACAAGATGGGATCAATGGAGAGAAAAAATTATTAAATTAAATAAATCCGAATTAGTTTTGGAACACCAAGAAAAAAGATATCATTATGTTAGGTTTGTTAAAGACTTAGAGTTATGAGATCACCCAAAAAGAAGTTTGAACCACAAACCATAGGTGAAGTTTTGGATGATATTGTGGGTTCTAAAGCCCTGAAAACTGGTTTAAATAATGCAAAAGTTGTTCAACTATGGTCTAAATTGATGGGAGAGAACATCGAAAGATATACTGATAAAATCATAGTCAAAAACAAAACACTAACAATCTCTATTTCAAGCGCTCCTTTGAGGGAGGAGTTAACATATGGAAAGGAAAAGATAATTAAAATGATTAATGAAGAAACAGGTGTTAAACTGATTGAAAAAATTATATTTCGCTAAAAATTTCACTTTGCGAAAAATGAAATTGAATTTCAATAAGTGAGTTCTCATCACTGTCAGAACCATGAACTGCATTTTCTCCAACGGAGTAAGCAAAAAGTTTTCTGATTGTACCTTCAGCAGCTTCTTCAGGATTAGTAGCGCCAAGGAGAGTTCTAAAATCGTCAACAGCATTTTCTTTCTCTAATACCGCTGCCACAATTGGTCCACTTGACATGAAAGCTATTAAGTCATTAAAAAAAGGGCGATCTTTATGAATAGCATAAAAAATTTCTGCATCTCTTTTTGATAGCTGAGTCATTTTTATGGAAACGATTTTAAAGTCAGAGGCAGTGATTTTATTTAAAATAGGGCCGATATAACCCTTTTTAACTGCATCAGGTTTTATCATTATAAAAGTATGGTTCAAAGCCATTATTAATTTTTGATGTAAAATTAAAAAAAATGTTATCGTTTGTATTTTCAACTCTATAAAATTCTTAATTCATCGTTAACTGACAATGAACAAGCTCTAAAATTTGGTATATTTAGCTAATGAAAAAAAAATTAATTCTAACGTTCAATGAACTATTAAGCAGTAACAAAAAAATTATTATAATTCCCCACAAAAATCCAGATGGTGACGCAATTGGAAGTACATTATCACTTAATTTTTTCTTAAATAAAATTGGTCACAGATCACAAATTATATCTCCCAATCATTATCCTGATTTTTTAAAATGGATGCCTGGACAAGAAGAAATAATAAAGTTTTCAGATGAAGAAAAAAAATCAAAAACACTAATTCATTCTGCTGATTTAATTTTTACTTTAGACTTCAATAATCTATCTAGGATAGACGAATTGGAACTTTTTGTCAAAAATAGTAAAGCTATCAAAATCATGATAGATCACCACGAAAATCCTGCTAATTACGCCCAAATCACCTATTCAGATTCATCAATCGGATCAACATGTGAAATGATTTTTAACCTGATTTATGAGTTAAATAAAGATCTTATTGATGAAAAAATAGCAACTTGTTTATACACCGGTATAATGACCGACTCTGGGTCATTTAGATTCCCCTCTACTTCTGCAAAAACTCACCAGGTTATTTCAAAACTAATTGAAAAAGGCGCTAAGCACAGTGAAATTCATCAACATATTTATGACAGTTATACTTTCAATCGAATGCAACTTTTGGGAACTGCTCTCAACAACCTTAAAAAAATTGATTCATTACCGGTTGTATATATGACACTTTCTCAAGAGGAGCTTAATCAAAATAAATTTAAAAAAGGGGATACTGAAGGATTTGTGAATTACGGTTTAAATTTAAAAGGTATTTTATTTGCCGTTATTATGATAGAAAATGAACAAGACAAAATCATCAAAATGTCTTTCAGATCGAAAGGTGGATTTGACGTTAATAAGTTTGCAAAAATATATTTTAATGGTGGAGGGCACGTGAATGCAGCCGGAGGTATTTCGAGGTTATCATTAAAAAAAACTGAATCTAAATTACTAACTGTATTGAAAAAAATAAAGATACAGCTTAATGCATAAGATTATTTTAATATTATTTTTTGTATCCATGTTATCTGCTTGTGGAGAGTCAGAACCGAGAAGACCTATTAATAAACAAAAGCAGATTTTCCTTAAAGAGTCGGCAAAGCGAAACAAAAGTAAAATCAATATTGAGCAGAATCTCTTTAATAAAGTGATCAAGAAGGAAACAACTCTAAAGTTTAATTCTAGTCCACTAGGATTTTGGTATGCTTTCAAAAAAAAAGGTAAAATTCCTGCCAAAAAACCAATCAAAGGAGATCGAGTCACCTTTAAATACCGAATTGAAGATCTTAATCAAAACTTACTATACGACGAGGACCAATTAGGTATTGTTTCATTCCATGTTGATCAGGAAGATTTAATTCCTGCCTTAAGAGAGGGAGTGAAATACATGACTGGAGGAGATGTTGCCGTATTTCTTTTTCCTTCCTACCTTTGTTTTGGTTATCTGGGGGACGGTGAAAAAATTGGAATCAATCAACCTCTCAGATTTACTATTGAAATGCTAAAAATCGAAAAAAATAAATAAAATGAAAAAAATCACAATCTATATTCTGCTCTTATTGGCTGTAATTTTTGGCTGTTCAGATAAAAATCCATCTCTAGATGAAGGGTTATATGCAAATTTACAAACCAGTAAAGGAGAAATTATTTTACAATTAGAAATAGAAAAAACACCAGTTACTGTAGCTAATTTTGTATCACTTGCTGAAGGAAAAAATGAAAAAGTATCAGATGAATTTAGTGGTAAAAAATATTATGATGGATTAATTTTTCATAGGGTAATAGATGATTTCATGATTCAGGGAGGAGATCCTACAGGAACTGGCTCAGGTGGCCCAGGTTATCAATTTACTGATGAGTTTACTGATCTTTCACATAGTGGCCCTGGAATACTTTCAATGGCAAATGCTGGACCTAGTACTAATGGTAGTCAGTTTTTCATAACACACAAAGAAACCCCATGGCTTGATGGAAAACATACTGTTTTTGGTAAGGTGATTAAAGGTCAAGTAGTTGTTGATAGTATTGCTCAAAACGATACAATTTTTAAAGTCAATATTATTCGAAAAGGAAACAAAGCTAAAAAATTTGATGCTGCAAAAATCTTCTCAAATCATTTTGAAGAAATAGAAAATTTAGCTAAAAAAGCTGCTGAGAAAACCGCAATAATTATTAAAGAAACACTCGAAAGATTTGAAAATCATAGAGCTCAAGCTACAAAAACAGAATCTGGATTAAGCTATTTCATTTCTGAAAAAGGAGATGGACCAAATGTTACCAATACTAATATAACTAACGTAAATTATTCTGTCTATTTTGAAGATGGCTTGCTTTTAGATACGAGTGTCTTAAAGATTGCAGAATCTTATGAAAGAGTTGATCTAAATAGACTAGCTGCTGACGCTTATAAACCAATTACTGCTGATGTTAACAAAGAAGCAGCTATGATAGAAGGTTTTAAAGAGGGGGTCAGACTATTAAAAGTTGGTGATAAAGCGACGCTTTTTTTACCCTATAATCTGGCCTATGGAGTAGAAGGCAACCGAATGATCCCAGCACGCTCAAATCTAATATTTGAAATTGAAGTTGTTTCTCTTGTGGAACAATGAAAAAAAATTCCCCGATTATGGGAAAGAGAAAATGCTAAAAAATTCAAAATTAACTATATGGATTTCAGCAATTCCCTTGTTATTTATTGTTAAATTTGCAAAGGAAAATCCTTATTTTACTGAAGCATATTACAGTCAATTATTCTACCCATGGGTGTTTGAAATTCACCGGTTTTTTTTTAATAAATTTCCTTTTTCATTAGGCGATATACTATACTTAACTTTTGCCATATTGATAATTAATCGGTTCATAAGAAAGAGATATTTTTGGTATTTAAGACCCTGGTCATTTTTTAATGATTTGGGAGTAGTTTTGATTCTTTTCTTGTGGATTTTTCATTTGAGTTGGGGCTTAAATTATCACAGATTAGCATTAAGTGAACAACTTGGTATATCTACTGATTATGATCTAGAGGAACTTACAGCAGGAATAAAAGAGTTAATCGTAAATGTCAATCAATTACAGAAAGAATTAGTTAAGGTTGACAGTCTTCCCGTCATCCCAAATAATTCAAAATCCTTTTTTTTAAAGTCAACTACTGTATATCATCCAACAAAACCAAGTCTAACATTTGAATTATTGGATGTAAAACGATCTCTATTTAGTATCCCTCTGAGTTACATGGGTTATGCAGGATATCTAAATCCTTTTACTCTTGAATCGCAAATTAATTCAAAAATACCAACACTTAATTTAGTCACTACCTCACTTCATGAAACTGCTCATCAAATGGGCTATGCATCTGAAAAAGAAGCTAATTTTATAGCTTATCAATCTGCCATAAAAAATGATAATCCATACATACGTTATGCTGGTTATAGCTTTGCGCTTAGATACTTTTTTTCAGAGCTTAGTGCCATTAATCAACCTAGAGCAAATCATTTAGCAAAGAAAATTAACTCTGGTGTTCTAAAGAATTTTAAGGAAACATCTGATTTTTGGAAAAAATATGAAAATCCTTTTGAGGTGATCTTTGAAAAAATCTATCATATTTTTTTAAAAGCTAACGGAGAACGAGGCGGTTTAAAAAGTTATAATGAAATGGTAGGGCTAGTGATCAACTATCACAAAAACATAGAGAAATTTTAGTCAAAACTATTACACTAAACCCTTTATCTTTGGAAAAACTTCTCCATTGAAATACATAAGCAGTAGTAGTAATAAAATTATTAAACGTTTGACTGTTCTTCAATCCAAATCTAGAGAGCGGAAAAAACAGCAATGCTTCGTTATAGAGGGTAAACGAGAATTATCTAGAGCACTGGAAATGGGGTATTCTTTGGAAACTATTTTCTACCGTGAAAACACTGGAATTGAATTAATTGATAAAGATTTTGATGCTTGTTACGAAGTTTCTGCAAAACTCTTTGATCGAATAAGTATACGATCAGGATCTGAGGAGGTTTTAGCAATTATGCAAACAATAAATCACGATTTGGAAAACTTAGATGTAAATCTAGAAAGTAAATTGTTGGTATTGGAATCACCGGAAAAACCTGGAAATATTGGTCCCTTATTAAGAACCGCTGCTGCTGCAGGAATGGATGCAGTAATCATAGCTAATCCAAAAACTGATCTTTATCATCCCCATATTATTAGAAATAGCCTCGGAGGGGTGTTTTCTATTCCAGTAGCCATGGAAACCTCTGATAAGGTTATTTCCTTTTTAAAAAAAAATAACTTTAATATAATAGTAGCAGCTTTAGTAAATAAGGCTAAACATTATAAAAGGGTGAAATATGAAAAGCCTTTTGCATTAGTTTTTGGCTCTGAGGAAAAAGGGTTGAGCAATATTTGGATAAAAAAAGCTAATCAAGTAGTACAAATTCCTGTTAAATTCCCAATCGATTCTCTAAATTTATCAGTTTCGGCAGGGGTTTTGATATATCATTGCATAGATTATTGATTTTGATGAATTAAAAGTTTCCTGTACCTTTAATATTCCTATGATTGTAAGTGATGAAATAGAGAACAAACAGATAGCAAAACAGTATAAAGAACTTTTGCAAATCAGTTATCAAACGCTTTCAGGAGAGGATAAAAAATTAATTCGCTCTGCATTTGATACGGCTGTTCATGCACACAGAAATCAGAGAAGAAAAACGGGAGAACCTTATGTTCATCACCCCATTAATGTTGCTAAAATTGTGGCACATGAAATAGGTTTGGATGCAACCTCAATTGCTTCGGCTTTATTGCATGATGTATTGGAGGATACCGATTTTAAAACTGTAGAGTTAGAGAAACTTTTCGGAAAGGGGGTTGCCAAAATTGTTGAAGGTCTTACCAAAATATCCAAGCTAAGTAAAGAAAGTGATATATCTCTTCAAGCTGAGAACTTCAAAAAGCTACTTCTCACCCTGAATGACGATATAAGAGTAATAATCATAAAGATTGCTGATAGACTTCACAATATGCAAACCCTAGATGCAATGCCTGAGGACAAACAGCTTAAAATATCTTCTGAGACACTTTATATTTATGCCCCACTAGCACATAGGATAGGTTTGTACAACATTAAAACTGAATTAGAGGACTTGAGTTTTAAATATACTGAACCAATTCGATTTAGATCAATCAAAAGCAAGATTGAGGATAGTAAGGAAGAACAAAGTACATACATTAAATCTTTTTCAAAAATCATAAAAAATGCTTTAGCTGAAGAATCTTTAGAGTACACAATTAAAGGAAGAAGTAAGTCTATTTTTTCAATAAACAGAAAAATGATTAGGCAAAATATTCCTTTTGAAAAAGTTTTTGACAAATTTGCTATTCGTGTTATTTATAGAAGTACTCACCGGAATGAAAAGTTTTTGGCTTGGAAAATTTATTCAATAGTTACCGACCATTTTGTGCCTAATCCAACTCGATTAAGAGACTGGATTACTTCTCCCAAATCAAATGGATATGAAGCTATACATATAACAGTTATGGGGCCAGATAATAAATGGGTAGAGGTACAAATTAGATCAGAAAGAATGAATGAAATTGCTGAGAAAGGCTATGCTGCACATTATAAATATAAGCACGGAGGTCAAAAAGATATCGGTATTGAATCTTGGCTAGATAAGCTTCAGGAAGTATTGGAAAATAATGCAGAAAATCCAGTTGATTTTGTTGAAAACTTTAAATTAAACCTTTACGCCAAGGAAATTTTTGTTTTTACTCCTACGGGAGATATTAAGTCATTACCAAAAGGAGCTACAGCATTAGATTTTGCCTTTAATATACATACTGAAATCGGAATGAAAACTAGAGGTGCTAGAGTAAATGGAAAATTAGTTCCATTAAGTAGAATCTTAAAAAGTGGAGAACATATTGAAATTATAACCTCAAAAAATATTAAACCTACAGCCAACTGGTTAGATTTTGTTCAGACTTCTAGAGCCAAATCTAAAATTAAATCCTCACTAAATGAGGAAAAGAAGAGAATTGCTGAGGATGGAAAAGAGTCACTCAGAAGAAAACTTAAACATCTAAAGATTAAACTTAATGACAAAACTACAGCTTATTTGTTAAGATATTTTAATCTAAACAGTAGTCTAGATTTATTTTACCGTGTAGGACTTGGAACAATTGATAATAAAAAGTTAAAAGCTTTTTACAATGAGTATAATGGTACCTTCCTCAATTTTTTCAAGAAACGGATTACGAGAAAAAACTTAGATGTTAAAAAGATTGATAAAGAAGAAATTACAGAACGTTTTGACACATTAGTCTTTGGAAAAGAAAAAGAAACTTTAAAGCATAGCTTGGCATCTTGTTGTAATCCAATACCTGGAGATCGAGTATTTGGTTATATAACCGTAAATGATGGAATTAAAGTGCATAAAAAAGAATGTTCCAATGCTTTGTCTTTACAGTCAAATTTTGCATATCGTATAATATCATCCAAATGGGTCGACTCCTCTTCCATCGAATTCAAGGCACTATTAAAATTATCTGGGATAGATAATATGGGAATTGTAAGTGATGTTACTCAATTAATTTCTAATGAAATGAATGTAAATATTGATAAAATAAGATTTGACAGTGACGATGGAATTTTTACAGGATTAATTAGTGTAAGCGTAAAAAATAAAACAATACTAAATCGTTTAGTCTCCAAACTTCTCAGGCTGAAAGGTATCGATAAAGTTCTCCGAGAATAATTTAAAACTTATATTTGTTGCAATGGATATTAACAAATCAAATCAAGAAATTGTAAAAGAAGTTTTCGTTAAATTTTTAAACAAGCATGCGCATAGAAAAACTCCTGAGCGTTTTGCTATTCTTTTCGAAATATATGACAGTGATGAACACTTTGATATAGAGTCTCTTTATATTACCATGAAGAATAAAAATTACAGGGTAAGTAGAGCCACTTTATACAATACTATTGAATTACTTTTAGAGTGTCGTTTGGTTAGGAAACATCAGTTTGGTAAAAATCAAGCTCAGTACGAAAAATCTTATTTTGACCGCCAACATGATCATATAATTTTAACAGATTCAGGAGAGGTAAAAGAATTTTGTGATCCAAGAATAGAAAATATAAAAAAAACAATTGAGGAAATCTTCGATGTAGAAATCCATAACCATTCTTTATATTTCTATGGCACGAAAAAGAACAGCAAATCTGTAATTTAAATGTCTATAAACTTATTGTTAGGTCTCCAGTGGGGAGACGAGGGTAAAGGTAAAATAGTAGATGTATTAACTCAATCTTATGATATCATAGCTCGTTTCCAAGGTGGACCTAATGCTGGTCATACTTTGGAGTTTGAGGGGATTAAACATGTACTTCATACAATCCCGTCAGGTATTTTTCATACTAAAGTAATTAATTTAATTGGAAATGGTGTGGTGATTGATCCTGTGATTTTCAAAAAAGAACTTGAAAACCTTGCACCTTACAATATTGATTTTACTTCAAAACTGCTAATCTCCAAAAAAGCACATTTGATTTTACCAACGCACCGTTTGCTAGACGCTGCCTCAGAGGCTTCCAAAGGGAAAGCAAAAATTGGATCTACTCTGAAGGGAATTGGGCCGACATATATGGATAAAACAGGTAGAAATGGTATGCGAGTTGGTGATGTTTTCACCAAAACATGGAAAAAACGTTACAAGACTCTAGTTCAAAAACACCTAAGAATGCTTGAATATCATGACTCTGCTCTGGAATTTGATATTAGTGAATTAGAAAGTACATTTTTCGAAGCTCTAAGTATATTAAAAAAATGTAAAATTGTTGACAGTGAAAACTACTTACACAAAGCACAAGAGGCTGGTAAAAAGATTTTAGCTGAGGGAGCGCAAGGGTCTCTTTTAGATATTGATTTTGGGACATACCCTTATGTTACTTCTTCTACTACAACGGCAGCCGGAGCTTGCACTGGTTTAGGAATAGCTCCAAATAAAATAAAAGAAGTTTTTGGGATTTTTAAAGCTTATACTACTCGTGTTGGAAGTGGCCCATTCCCAACAGAGCTGTTTGATGAAACAGGAAAACAAATAGCTAAAGTTGGACACGAATTTGGAGCAACTACTGGAAGGGCGAGAAGGGTTGGCTGGATTGACCTTGTATCGCTCAAATACGCTATTAGAATTAATGGTGTAACACAACTCATGATGATGAAGGGTGATGTTCTTTCAGGTATTAAAACCATAAAAGTTTGTACTCATTATAAAATCCAAAAAAAAGTTATCGATTACTTTCCATTTGATATTCAATCAGAAAGTGTTACGGCACAGTATGTCGATATTCCAGGATGGGAGGAAGACCTTACTGGAATTGAAGAAATTAGTGAGCTTCCAAAGAAATTTTCTGACTATATCGACTTTCTTGAAAAAGAACTCCAAACCCCAATCAAAATCGTATCAGTGGGTCCAGATAGAAAACAAACTATTTTCAGGTAGAATTAAATTTGCCTAGGAAAACATTTAGTGTGAAAAAGAAATATTATTTCATTGTTATTAATTTGGTAATAGGTTTTTGGTTTAATTCCATTATTGCCCAAGAAGGACCAAAAATTATTGAAATTCTTCAGGCAGGGGGATCAACTCAAGATCAGCAAAAATTTCCTGGTGCAAATATATTAGTTAAAAAAGATAATATTCGAGTTCACCTATTACACGAAGGAGCTTTAATAAAATCAAATATTTCTTATTTCTATCCTAAACGAAATTTTTTTAAGGCAAATGGTAATGTAATTTTTACTCAAGGAGATACTTTAAAAATAACTTGTGACTATATTGAATACGATGGCACAAAAAAACTAGCTATAGCCTGCGGGAAAGTATTACTTGAACGGACAGACATGAACCTAAAAACAGATACTCTTTATTTAGATCGTCTGAAGTCAAAAGCCTACTATAACACATTTGGAACCATCCTAGACGAACAAACTAAGCTTACAAGTAAAAGAGGAATTTACTTTATGGATTTGAAAAAATACCGGTTTATATCCGATGTAAAAATTAACGACCCTGAATATCAAATAAAGTCGCAGCAACTAGATTACTTTACCGAAAGTGATAAGGCTTTTTTTTATGGAAAGACATCTATTGAAGGTGATGAATATGACATCTATTGTGAAAAAGGTTCTTATGATACAAAACTACAAAAAGGTAGTTTTCAAAAAAATGCAATTATTTTCTACAATAACAAAGAAATCAGAGGTGACAGCCTTTATTTTGAAAATGAAAGAGATTATGCAGCAGCTACAAATAATATTAGTATTATTGACACTCTTAATAAATCAGTAATCAATGGCCATTACGGTGAAATTTTTAAATCGAGAGATTCTGCAATTATAACTAGAAGGGCAATGGCAATTAATATTGTGGATAAAGACTCCCTATTCATTCATGCTGATACACTTATCGCTACAGGTCCTCAAGAAAAAAGAATTTTAAGAGGTTATTACGACGTAAGAATTTTCAAATCTGATTTAAGAGGTAAATCAGATTCTTTACATCTAAATCAAAGTTCAGGTTTAATCAAAATGCTAAAACTTCCTCTGAGTAGAAAAGAAAATCAAATCTTTACGGAGAGTCAAAAAAATGCTAGGAATCCTATTTTATGGTTTGGTAAAAGTCAAATGTCAGGAAATAAAATTTTTCTTACTTCTAATATGAAAAACCAAAAATTGGATTCGTTGAAAATTATTGGTAATAGTTGGATTATAGAAAAAGATTCACTTAGTGAAACAGGTTTTAATCAGATTAAAGGAGGTCTTTTAGATGGCTTATTTGAAGATGGGGAATTAGTAGAAATTGACATAACTAAAAATACTGAAGTAATATATTACATGTACTCTGACGAAGAAAATGAACTAATAGGAATCGACAAGACGACTTGTAGTAGCTTAAAGATGATTACCAAAGGCAATAAAATAGAAGATATAACTTTTTTTGTTAGCCCAGAGGGGCAATTACTTCCTGAAAAAGATTTACCAATAAACGAAAGAAAATTAAACGGATTTTATTGGAGGGAATATGAGCGTCCAAAGAATATCTCTGATCTATTCAGTGAAGAAGATAAACAGTATCAAATAAAGGCAATAGAAAATGTAAAAACGCCTGAAGCATTCATTAGAAATAGTGTTGATTGATGCTAGAGGATTTTTTAAAATACCAAGCCAAAACTAATCCTCATCCAATGGGTTTAGAAATTGCAAAAGCGAGTGGTAATTATTTATATGATACTGATGGAAAATCCTATCTCGATTTTATAGCTGGGGTATCAGCTTGTCCTCTTGGTCACTCTCATCCTAAGGTAATTAAGGCAATTCAAGATCAGGCCAACAAATATATGCACGTTATGGTTTACGGAGAATTTATCCAATCACCATCCGTTAAACTTTGTAAAAAACTAGTACAGCTACTTCCAGAAAATCAAGAAGTTGTCTATTTAACTAACTCAGGGACAGAAGCTATTGAAGGAGCATTAAAACTAGCGAAAAGGGTAACCCAAAGATCAGGGTTAATAGCTGCAGATCAATCCTACCATGGCAGTACACATGGCGCACTAAGTTTATTGGGAAATGAAGAGCAAAAAAAAGGGTATCGTCCCTTGCTGACCGGAGTTAATTTTATCAAATTTAATGAAGATAGTGATTTAAAAAAAATCAATGAAAAAACTGCCGCAGTTCTCCTGGAAACTATTCAAGGAGGCGCAGGTTTCATAGAACCCGAAGATAATTATTTAAAAAAAGTAAAGGGAAGGTGTAGTGAAGTGGGTGCGTTATTAATTCTTGACGAAATCCAACCTGGATTTGGAAGAACAGGCAAAATGTTTGGGTTTGAAAAATATGGTGTCTCACCTGATATTGTAGTCATGGGTAAAGCTCTTGGAGGTGGTCTTCCTATTGGAGCTTTTTCTGCTAGCTCATCGCTCATGAAAAAACTAGAATTAAATCCAAAACTTGGGCATATCACTACATTTGGGGGTAATCCAGTAATAGCAGCCTCAGCATTGGCTACTTTGAAAGAAATTGATGATTCAAAAATTATTAATAAAATTTCGGACAAAGAAAAATTATTCAGAAAGTATTTAATCAATCCGAAGATAAAAAAAATACAAGGTACAGGACTGATGCTTGCCCCTATTTTTAAAAATGATAAGATTCCCAATTATTTAGTCCATCAATGTTTAAAAAAAGGATTACTTCTATTCTGGCTTTTATGGGAAAAAAATGCAATAAGAATCTCTCCTCCACTCACAATTTCAGAAGAGGAAATTATTCATGGATGTAAAATAATATCTGACACACTTGATGAAATTTAGCCAGAGTGTTATGTTAATATTTTTGTTGAAAACAATAGACAGTCACACAAAATGAATCTTTAATTGTTCTATAACTTTATTTTATAATAAAAGCTACATGAACAATCCTTCATTCGAAGAAAACAATTCATCCTTAGTTAAGTTTGAAAATATGCTTAAAACCAATCAAATTCTTTTTTTTGATGCAATAGAATTTGAAGGTATTATTCATTATTATATTGATTTTGCCCAATTTAATCTTGCAAAAAAAGCCCTTAAAATGGCCATGGAACAGCATCCCCACAATATTGAATTAATGTTGTTAAAAAGTGAAATCTTGTTGTTTGATGGTTCATTTACTGCTGCTGAAAATCTACTTGAACAAATTGAACAATTATCTCCTGAAAATGAGGAAATTTTTTTACAAAGGGCGAATATTTCATCCAAACAGAAAGACCACACCAAAGCTGTAAATTATCTACTAAAGGCACTTAATTCAACCGATGAGCCCACGGAAATTTGGAGTTTAATTGGAATGGAATATCTTTTTTTAGAGGATTATATTAAAGCAAAAGATTTTTTTTTAAAATGTGTTGTAGAAAACCCTATGGATTATCAGTCTCTTTACAACCTACTTTATTGCCACGAGCAGTTGGAAGAGAATATTGAGGCAATCAATACCCTAAATAATATCTTAGAGGCCAACCCATATTCTGAAATTGCCTGGCATCAGTTGGGTAAATTGTATACAAAAATCAATAAGTTTGAGGACGCTCTCTCGGCTTTTGAATTTGCCATTATAAGTGATGATACATTTACTGGGGCGTATATTGAAAAAGGTAAACTTTTAGAAAAAATAGGTAGAATTAATCAAGCAATTGATAATTACGAGTTTTCAGTAAAATTAAATGGCTCTAATGCATATGTAATTCATAGAATAGGAAAATGTCATCTTAAACTAGGCAATGAACAATTAGCTGTTCAATATTTTAAAGAATCTATAAAGTTGGAACCAAATCACGAAAAAAGCTGGATTTCATTAGTTGATTACTTCGTTAAAAGTGAAACTTTTCCAAAAGCTAAATACTATGTTAAAAAATCGCTAAAATCAAATTCTGATAGTAAGGATTTGTGGAAAAAAAGTGCTGAAATTCATTTCAAATTGAATTTTTTCAAAGAAGCTTCGATTGCTTGTCAAAATGCAAATGAACTAGGTAACCATGATTTTAAAACCTGGATTATTTGGATGGATGCTCAAATGTATTTGAAAGAATGGCAAGCTGCATTATCTATTTGCCAACTTGCCTTGCAATACTTTGACAACAAGTCAGCCATATTATATCGATTAGCAGGGTGTAAAATGCGTTTGGGTAAAAAAGATGAGGCAATAAGTATTTTTGATAAAATTAAATGTAATTTTAAAATCCCTGAGGGGTTCAAACAATTATTTCCTGAATTAGCCAACACCCACTAGGGACTTAAATAAGTCCAAGAAATTCGGTTTTTCGCTATATATTGTGCTAAAATTTAATACTTGACAAATTTCATTTCAAATAATTTAAATGTATTTATAAAGGGATTTGCAATGGGTTTTTCTGATCTTATGCCTGGTATTTCTGGAGGCACGATTGCACTGATTCTTGGTGTTTACAAAAAATTAATCCATTCCATTAATGCTATTAGTATAAAAAACTTTAAAACATTAACAGTAGATTTATTTTGGAAAAAAATCAATGGTAATTTCCTTCTAAGTCTTTTTTCTGGAATTTTAAGCGCGGTTTTTGCATTTTCATTTATCATAGATTTTTTAATGAAGACTTACCCTATTTTTCTTTGGTCTTTTTTTCTTGGAATTATAGTCACCAGTATATTTATTCTAATAAGGCACGTAAATCAATGGAGTTATCTTAACATTGGACTACTAATTTTAGGATCAGTGATAAGTTTTTTTATAACTCAAATCAGCCCTAAAAGCAATGATATTGGATTAATCTACCTTTTCTTTTGTGGTTTTATAGGTATAATTGCGATGATATTACCTGGTATTTCTGGAGCATACATCTTGCTTATTCTAGGGGCATACCAGACAGTATTAAATTTAATTAAGATGGCAATTAAAAGTTTGATTACTTTAGATCTGAATATTCTGATTCCAACCTATACAAAATTATTCATTTTTGGATTAGGTATTCTTATTGGACTTCGGGTTTTTTCTTCAATATTAAAGTGGTTATTGGATAATGAAAATGATAAAACCATGTCTATACTCATTGGACTAATGATTGGAGCTATACATAAAATATGGCCTTGGCAGGAAGTTCTTAAGGTAACCATAGGTGATCAAAACAAGTCATTTTTTAGACCCATATCCCCTTTAAATTATTATGAAGATGCACATGTATTGTGGGCCACTATCCTTTTTTTATTTGGCTCAGGGTTGGTATTGATTTTAAATAGTAAGAAGGAGAAAAAAATGTAATCATGGGTTGGTTTACCCCGATTTTATTGCAAAATATTATTTTGATTTTAAAGGGAGTTGCAATGGGTGCTGCCAATAAAGTTCCGGGGGTTTCTGGTGGCATTGTAGCCTTTGTGGCTGGTTTCTATGAAGAATTGATAGATTCTCTCCAAAAATTTAATTTAAAAGCTTTGTCGCTGTTATTTAAAAGAGAATGGTCTGAGTTCTACGTATATGTAAATGGTAGATTTTTAACTCTATTATTTTCAGGGGTCATTATTAGCTACTTTAGTGTTTCACTAATATTGGACTATTTAATCAAGTATTATGAAATTAAA
>CABXUL010000011.1 GCA_902515395.1 uncultured Bacteroidota bacterium
GAATTAAACGAACAATTACCATATACTTATACAGTGGAAGACGTTGAAAAATTTAGAGCTCAAAATGATCCAGATTATCCAAATACAGATTGGTATGATGCTGCCTTTAGGGCAAATGCTATAATGCAAACTCATAGTTTAAATGTTTCTGGTGGTTCTGAAAACGTAAAGTACTATTTGAATGCTGGATACTTAGAACAGGGAGGACTTTACAAATCAGATGACTTACAATTCAAGAGATATAATTTTAGATCAAATATTGATGCAAAAATAAGTGATCGACTGAAAGTATCAGTTGATTTGTCATATAGAGATGAATCCTCCAAGGAACCAAATTCTGAAGGTCTGGACATAACAAGCCTCAGTCAAACTTGGATAAGTCTGCAAACAGCTGTCCCTGTATGGTCTGCTTTTCATCCAGATCCCTCAAAAACTGCTTATTCAGGTTTTCTAGCCCGAACTCCAGTTGGATCATCTACTAGCGCCTTAACTGGCTCTGAAAATGATAGCTCTCGTTACTTTTTTGGAAGAATAGGTTTTGAATATTTAATACCTGGAATTGATGGTTTAATGCTTAAAGGAGATATAAACTATAACTCTAATGACACTCATGAAAAGAACCATGATAGACCCTACCAAGTTTTTATGTATAGTCATGAAACTCAGGCATATTCAGGAATGGCTTTTGCGGGTGAAAATAATTTATATGAATATACCACAAGGTATAATATGTTATATCCTGTATTGTCCTTAAATTATGAAAAGGAAATAGGAGACCATAGTTTCCAAGGTCTTGTCCTAGCTGAGTCTATTGATACTAACATGACATCCTTATCGGCAGGAAGGCTTAATTTACTTTCAATGGATATTCCTTATCTATTTGCAGGTGAGCAAGAGGGGATGTCTAATAATAGTGGTGCTATCCAAACTGGTAGGATGAGTTATGTCGGAAGAGTAAATTATGCTTTTAAAAATAAATATTTGTTTGAGGCTACTTTAAGAGCAGACGGATCTTTTAGATTTCCAACCGATTCAAGGTGGGGTTATTTCCCAAGTTTTTCTGCCGCTTGGAGACTTTCAGAAGAATCGTTCATAGAAGATAGTTTAAGTTTTGTAAATTCTTTAAAGTTAAGATTATCATATAGTGAGACAGGTAATGATACTGTTGACCCATTTAGGTACGTTTCAGGTTATCAAATATGGTCTGATCAATATATGCCAAATTATATATTTGGAGATAGTCTTTACAGACAGATTCGAACTGTTGGCATGCCAAATCCAAATATCACCTGGTTAAATAACACCAACTATAATATTGGAATAGATGCATCTCTTTGGAACGGTTTGATTGGATTTGAATTTGACTTATTCTACAGATTAACTGAGGGTATATTCGCGACTCCATTAGATAGTTATCCATCAACTTTTGGGGGTATATTGCCTGAAGAAAACCTAAACTCAACTGAGGATAGAGGTTTTGAACTTACTATAAATCATGGAAATCAAATTGGAGATGACTTTACATATCAGGTAAATGGATCCGTAAGTTTAGCGAGGCAAAAGCATAGAGTTTTCACTGAGCCTAATTATGACGATCCCGAAGAAATTAGGGTTTATCAAAAAACAGGTACATATACAAATAGATGGGTCGGATATAAGTCCAATGGAATTTTTATGAGTCAAACGGAAATTGATAATCATCCTATTGATCAAGACCAGGCTTCAAATTCTACTATAAGACCCGGAGATATCAAGTATCATGACTTAAATGGAGATAATGTTATTGACTGGAGAGACCAAGATCAAATTGGATATGGAGAATTTCCTGATTTAACTTTTGGACTTAATTTGCAAATGTCTTATAAAAACTTTAGTGTTTCTGCTATGTTTCAAGGAGCAGGAATGTTTAATTATCAGGTTGAAAGTACATTTGCAGAGCCACTTAAAAATAATGGAAACATAATGGAATTTCAAAAAAAATATAGGTGGCAACCAGATCCAAATAATCCTGGTGTAAATATTAATCCAAACGCACAATTACCAGCATTATTGGGGAGTGCTGTTGGAAGAAACGTAAACAATGCTAAAATGTCAGATTTTTGGCTTCTAGACTCTACCTTTTTACGCCTTAGAAATCTAAATTTTAATTACTCTATTCCAAAAGAAATAAATGACTTTTTAGGCATTACTTCTTCATCAATTTCACTTTCTGGAGCAAATTTATTCACATTAAATAATATGGGGATATATAAAAATGATGTCGATCCAGAAGCGCCTAGTACAGGTGGTGGGAGATTAGCCCCAATTAACAAAACATACTCGATTGGAGTTAATATTAAATTATAAATTCTATTATTATGAAAAAATATATATATTCTTTTTTACTATTGTCAATACTCATAGTCGGTTGTGACAAAGTTTTAGACAAAGAGCCATTAGATCTTATAACCGATCAAGTTGTTTGGAAGGATCCTGCTCTAATTGATGCATTTCTTGCCGATTTATATAAAAGAGTTGACTTCATAGAGGTCAGAGGGAATGATTTCTCACAAACATCACACGGATTAATTGCATCTATGTCTGGCAATGGTCGATCATTTGGAACTCATCATGGTTCATACAAGGCCTCAACAAGAGTTTTAACCTCTGATGGTGCATTCCCTGAACTGGATTACTGGAAATATAACAATATAAGAGAGGCTAATTATTTTCTAGAAAAAATCCAAGATTCTCCTTTAGATCAGTCGCTAATTGATCAGCGAACTGCTGAGGTAAGGTTCTTAAGAGCATACATGTATTTTCAAATGGTTATAAGATATGGTGGTGTTCCACTGATACTGAAACCGCAAGCAGCTGATGCCTCAGCTGATGAAATATTTGTTTCCAGAAACTCTGAAAAGGAAGTTTACGATTTCATAATAAGCGAAATGTCGTCAATTTCTCAGATTTTGCCTGCGAGTTCAATTCAAGAGAAAGGCAGACCTTCAGAAATGGCAGCATTAGCATTAAAAAGTAGGGCAGCTATATTTGCTTCGAGCATTGCTAAATATGGAACAAAACAACTCAATGGACTACTAGGCTTTGACTCTTCAGATGCATCTACATATGCACAAATTTGTTATGACACATCAAAATATATAATTGATTCAGGCTCACACGCTTTGTATGAAGTTCATGCTGATCCAACAGTTAATTTTCAAAATATATTTTTAGATGAATCTAGTTCAAATTCTGAGATAATAATGTCCGAGATATACGATTTTTCTAAAAATAGAGCACACGCGTATAGTTTGCGAGGAATGCCTCATGATTATTCTAATACCTGGGGGTCAATGTGTTTTCTTTATGATGGGACTGAAAGATTTGAATTTGAAGATGGCTCTCCAGGAACTTCAATATCCAGGGAAATGATCGCATCAAAGGAATGGGCTCCGTCAGAATTATGGCACAATAAAGACCCAAGATTTAAAGCAACTGTCTTTTATCCTGAGAGTGCTTGGCAAGGAGGAAAAGTATTATTCCATAAGAAAACTATTCGTGGTGGTGAAACATTTACTTCAGGAACAGCTGAAGATGGTTGGCCTTATGCTGCTACTAGAAGGAATTACATAAGAACGGGTTTTATACCTAGAAAAAGGGTGAATGAAACGATGACACCTGATGGTGTTCAATCAGATGATACCGATTATATTATTTTTAGAGTTGGAGAAATTTATTTAAATTTAGCCGAGGCTGCACTTTATTTAAATAAAGATGCCGAAGCTCTAAATCTTCTAAACAGAGTCAGGCAAAGAGCAAATATGCCCCCAAAATCAATCATTAATGAAGAAATTCTTCAAAATGAAAGATTGGTAGAGCTCACATGGGAAAATCAAAGTTATTGGGATCTGAGAAGATGGAGAATTGCTAAAGATGTTTTGCACGGGAAAAGATTTCAGGGTCTCGAGTACACATATAATTATGACACTAAAAAATATATAATTTCTTTTAAAAATGCCGAGGGCGTTGCAAGAACATTTTTAGATCATAATTATTATTTACCTCTTGGAATAAGTAGGATTACAGAGAACAATAACTTTGTTGAAAATCCAGGGTATTAATAAAAATATCATTTAAAAAAAGGGATTCGACTTTTTCGAATCCCTTTTTTTTAGACGATATTTAACGTTCTTAAATTCCTTAAATGATGAAATTAATAAAAATTTGTTCCGTTTTTTTTGTAATAATAGTTTTATGTTGCGAAGAGCCTAGTAATAAAAAATCGTTAACAAATGAAAGTACTCATCAAAAAGAAATTTCGATAGAAAATTTAAGAGATAAAATTAAGGGAGCTTGGGTAGCTCAGACAGTTGGGGTAACCTTCGGAGCTCCTGTCGAGTTCAAATATAATTCTACAATGATTCAAGATTATCAAAAACTTGAATGGGATGAGCACTCTCTTATAAATGAATATTTACAAAAACCTGGTACTTACGATGATATTTACATGGATTTGTCCTTTATGAAAGTGATTGATGAGGAGGGAATAGACGCACCTGCAATGTCATTTGCTAAATCATTTGCAAATGCTGATTACAAATTATGGTTTGCAAATCAAACAGCAAGATATAATATTCAAAATGGCTTAACCCCCCCCCGAATCTGGTCATTGGAAGAATAATCCTTGTGCTGATGACATTGATTTTCAGATTGAAGCGGATTTTGCTGGATTAATGAATCCTGGAATGATAAATTCCGCAATTGAAATCTGTGACAAAGTTGGTCATATTATGAATTATGGAGATGGTTTTTATGGAGGGGTTTTCGTAGCTAGCCTATATTCTCTTGCACTTGTATCAGACAATGTAAAAGAAATTCCATCAATTATACAAGAGGCAATTGATGTAATTCCATCTGAAAGTAATTTCAATAAATGCATCAATGATGTTATTAGATGGTATATGGATAGCCCAAAAGATTGGAAAAAAACTTGGTATAAAGTTAATCGTAAATGGAGTTCCGATATTGGATCACCTCTAGGGGTTTTTAAACCCTTTAATATTGATGCAAAAATAAACGCAGCCTGGGTTGTAATGGGATTATTATATGGTGAAGGGGATTTTACACGTACTTTTGAAATATCAACAAGATGTGGCGATGACGCGGATTGTAACCCCGCAACAGCTGGAGGAATTCTAGCATCAATAGTTGGATTCAGTGAAATTCCAGATTTTTGGACGCAGGGACTTAAAAAGGTTGAGAATTTACCTTTTATGGGGACAAATTATTCTTTAACTGACGCATACAGGCTTTCTGAAAAACATGCTCTCGAAATGATAAAAAAAAATGGTGGAGAGGTGACAGAAAATTCAGTTAAAATAAGATTGCAAAAGCCAACTAAAGTACCCCTAGAAATAGCATTTGAGGGTCATTATCCAAAAGAAAAATTAACCCCAGATCAGACTAAAGAGGGGATTTCCTTTGAATTTAACGGTATAGGTTTCGCAGTAGTAGGCCCCCCGAATCCATCGAACCCAAGTATAGAAAATCATGTTTTTCACGCAGAAATGTATATCGACGACCAGCTTATTGAAAAAATAATATTACCAACAGAGGAAAACAAAAGGAGATTTACTCCTTTTTTTAAATATCAGTTAGAAAAAGGTCAACATCGAGTTGTCATTAAGATTTTAAATCCAATTGACCTTTTTAGCTTAAATTTTAATCATGTAATTATTTATGATAACAAACCGTTTAAATATAATTTATAAATTCAAATCAAACATTCAATTTCAAAAAACCCTTTTCAGACTCAGATGACATATTATTTAAAAACATTCTTATCTGCATGTATTTTTTTACTTATCAATTCTTTTTCCATTGGACAAGAAAATTTATCTGATAAGCCTAATATTTTATTTATTGCCATTGATGATTTAAATGATTGGACTGGTTTTATGGGGGGGCATCCGCAAGCAAAAACTCCCAACATTGATCGATTAGCAAAAAAAGGTATTGCCTTTACCAAAGCCTATTCCTCTGCTCCACTATGTAACCCTTCAAGAATTAGTCTGTTGACTGGAATTCTCCCTTCTAATTCAGGCGTATATGGTAATGCTGAACGGAATTTTAGGGATCGATCCCCAGGAGTAACAACTATAATGGAGTATTTAAAAAGATTTGATTATAAAACAATGGGAGGTGGAAAGATCTTTCATGGATTTAACACAATTGGTGATTCTATTTCCTGGGACTATTATCACAAAATTACAAGAGCATCTAGAATCAAAGGGAAAAAAGTATCAAATGAAGGAAATAAATTTGATGGGAGGGATTCAAATTTACCTTTTCCAAGTCTATTCAGATGGGGCCCACTTGATATAGAAGATAAAGAAATGCCGGATGTAAAACTCGTTAATTGGGCAATATCAATGTTGAATAAAAAACACAGTAAGCCTTTTTTTCTCGCTGTTGGATTGACAAAGCCTCACATGCCATGGTATGTACCCAGAAAATATTTTGAAAAATTCCCTTTAAACGAAATTATTTTACCAGAAACTATTCAGAATGATATAGATGATCTTCCTCCTTTTGGAAAAAAATTAGCGAAAGAAATTTATATTCCTTCTTCTGGTGAAAATTATAATATCTCAGGAGATGTTGAACATACAAGAGTTTTAAATTCAAACCAATGGAAAAAAGGCGTCCAAGGCTATCTCGCAACTATTAATTTCGCTGACAAATACGTAGGGAGACTTTTAGATGCACTGGATAAAAGTAATTATTTTGAAAATACTATAGTTATATTATGGGGAGATCACGGATGGCATTTGGGTGAAAAAGAACATTGGAGAAAACATGCACTCTGGGAGGATTCAACTAGAACTCCACTGATTATTTATTATCCTAACAAAATTCAAAACGGCTCAACCATTTCCCAACCAATAAGTTTTATAGATCTTTATCCAACAATTGTTGAAATGTGTGGTTTGCCAAAGAAAGAAAATATTGATGGTGTAAGCTTTCTTCCATTACTAAAAAACCCAAACCAAGAATGGAATAAACCAGTACTTATTACACTTGGAAAGGGGAATCATGCAATTAGAACAAAAAGGTGGAGATATATTCAATATTTTGACGGAACAAACGAATTGTATGACCATGACCTAGACCCTAACGAGTGGAATAATATTTCGGGTCTTGAAGAAAATAAAAATATAATTCTTGAGCTTAGAAAATCAATTCCCAAAACTGAAAAAACTCAATCATATAAACATACCATAAGTCCATCAAAAGTTGTTAAAATATAAATTTTGGAATGAAAAAATCTAATTGTTTATTAATCATACTAAGCTTAATTATTTCTCAAGAAGCTTTTGCTCAATCAATTGAAGAGCCCAAATCCAATGTTTTTTTTATAGCCATTGAGGATTTAAATGATTGGACTGCATATATGGCGGAGGTCATTCTCACTCACTCATAATAATATCAAATCCGAATTAATAAAAAACGAAAAAATGAAAAAAATTACTCTACTATCACTTATAATCATAATCTTTTCATGCTCTGAAAAGAAAAAATCAACTGTTGATACTCCTCAAGATGAAAACCTTAAATATTTAGAATACAAACCTTCAGGGGGTGAAATTATAATATCAAGAGCTGAATATTTTAACAAACTGAAGGGATTTTGGCTTGCACAATGTATAGCAAACTGGACTGGCCTTGTAACAGAGATGGATAAAATTGGAAATATTGGAGATTCTAAGACAGGAGATTTTTACACAAGAGATGATTGGGGTAAAAAAGATTTACCAAGACCCGGTCAAACTCTAAAGGTTGATCGATATATAGATTTTGTTTTTGAAGGTAAGGATGGAATGTGGGGAGCAGACGATGATACCGATATTGAATATATCTATCAACACCTAGTTTACACTAATCAAACATCAAAATTAAGCGGACAGCAAATCCGCGATGGATGGTTAAAACATATAAAACACGAAGAACAAAACTATTTATGGGTATCAAATCAAAGAGCTTTAGATTTAATGATTAGCGGAATAGTACCTCCGGAAACAAGTGATCCTGAAAAAAACCCAGACTTTGATATGATTGATGCTCAATTAACCACTGAAGTATTCGGATTTTATTCACCTGGTAGACCAGACTTTGCTGTTGAAATGGCAGAGCTTCCCATTCGAACAACTGCAAGATATAATGCAGAATGGATATCCAAATTTTATGTTTCTATGTATTCTTTAGCTGCAATTGCTGATCCAAATCTCAGCAATAAAGAAAATCTGTTAATCATTGCAGAAAAATCTAGAGATCAGCTACCAAATGATTCATATGCTTCAAAAATGTATGATTTTGTTAAGAAACAATATAATGATGGTCTCCCATGGGAAACCATAAGAGATAATGTATATGTAAGATATCAGGTAGAAGAAAAAGATGGTTATGACATAACATCAAGAAATATGAGATGTAATGGATGCGCAGCAGCAGGTATAAATTTTGCTGCAAGTATAATTAGCTTGTTTGCTGGTGAGGGAGATTTAAAAGAAACAATAAAAATAGGATCTCTTATGGGTTGGGATTCTGATAACCCAACAGCTACATGGGGAGGGCTCATTGGTTTTATGATTGGACAGGATGGCGTTGAAAAAGCTTTTGATAGAACTTTTTCCGAGGAATATAATATTCATAGAACCAGACAGAATTTTCCAAACGGAGTAGATAATTTTTCAAATATGGCTAATGTAGGAGTATTTATTACCGATAGAGTAATCCAAGAGGAACTTGGAGGTGGGATAGACTTAAATAAAAATCTTTGGTATATTCCAACGGAGAACTAATCATATCATCTAATTATTTTGGCGAACAAGACTTTAAATAAAAAAAAATGAAAAATATTTTAATAACATTAGGGACATTAATTTTAATCATTTCAAATCAATTTTTATATTCTCAACAAAATTCTAAAAAACAAAATGTAGTAGTATTGTTAGTTGATGATCTAGGTTCGGGAGAAGTTGGGAGTTATGGGAGTAAATTTCATGAAACTCCAAACATAGATGCACTCTCTGAAAATGGTGTTAAATTCACTCAAGCTTATTCGGGTTCAACACTTTGTTCTCCAAGCAGGGCTGCTTTTCTTACTGGAAGATCTCCTGCAAGATTAAATCTTACTGATTGGATACCTGGTCAAAAGCAAATTAATAGAAGAACACTTACCCCTGAATGGAAAACTTATATTGATAAAGAACGTTTGCTAATACCTGAGGCCATGAAAAAAAATGGATATTCTACTGCGTTTTTTGGAAAATGGCATTTAGTGCCTAGACCCACTCCAATAGATTTAAAACTAAATGATCCTTTAAAACTTGAGAAAATATCTAAAATGTATGATGAACATATGCCGGAAAATAATGGATTTGATGAAAATTATGGAGGGGATCATTCTCCGAATCAAGGGGGACGTTTTCTTTATCCTAAATTTAGAGACTTTCCAGGTTTGGCCGGTAAAGGGACAACAGATGATTGCTTAACAGATATTCTTACAGATTGCGCAGTTGATTATTTAGACAGAAAAAAAGACGAGCCTTTTTTTCTATATATGTCTTATTACACTGTTCATACTCCCATAACAGGAAAACCTGATTATGTAAAAAAGTATCAAAAAAAACTTGCTGATAATCCAAACAGGGATTACTATATGAAAAATCCTAGGAAGGCAGCTATGATGGAGAGCCTAGACGAAAGTGTGGGCAGAATAGTTGCAAAGCTCGAAGAGATTGGACAGTTAGATAATACTTTAATTATTTTTACTGGAGATAATGGTAGTCAAGGAAATGAGTTTGTTCCAAATTATCGAGGAAATAAGGGCACAGCATATGAAGGGGGAGTTCGAGTTCCTTTAATAATATCTGGTCCAGGAATTTCCAAGGGAATCGTTTCTAATGAGCCTACTATTGCGATGGATTTTTTCCCAACCATATTAGAAAGCGTCGGTTTACCAACCATGCCAAACGAACATCTTGATGGAATTAGTATTGTTCCCTTATTTAAAGATAATGGAAAGCTTCCAGAACGAAATTTTTATTGGCATTACCCGCACTATGACGAAACTACTCCCTATAGTTCAATCTTGTCTGGGGATTGGAAACTTATTAAATATTTAGATGATAATAACTTAGAACTTTACAATTTAGCCTTAGATCCAATGGAAAGCATAAACTTAATTGATTCATACCCAGAAAAAAGAGAGGAAATGGTAAGCCTCTTAAAAAAAGAATTAAATTCGGTTAATGCTCAACCTGCAATACCAAATCCAAATTTTGATCCTAATAAATTTTCAGGTGGTATAAGGGAGTATAGAAGAGTAAAAGGCAGATCTTATGATCCAGGATAATTAAGTAAAATAAAAAATCACAACAAAAAAAATGAAAAACTTAATATTTGTTCTCTTGACGTTTTGCAGTGTTTATATTTTTGGTTTTAATACCCAAGTTAAAAAAAAACCAAATGTAATTGTAATTATGACAGATGATCAGGGATATCCAGAGTTATCGATGCATGGAAACCCAATACTAAAAACTCCAAATCTAGATAAACTTGGTAAAAATAGTGTTCGTTTTAAAAACTTTCATGTTACTCCAATGTGTGCTCCAACCCGTGGAGAACTCCTAACAGGATTGGACAATGCAGTTAACCAATTATCTAACGTAAGTAGTGGAAGATCTTTATTAAAGTCAGGTATTCCGACTATGGGAAATATTTTCGGAGCAAATGGATATTCTACTGGAATTTTTGGCAAATGGCATATGGGATCAAATTATCCTTATAGACCTCAGGATAGAGGTTTTGACGAATCCGTTTGGTTCCCCTCATCACATATTGGTTCAGTTTCTGACTTTTGGGGGAATGATTATTTTGATGACACCTATTGGCATAATGGTAAGAAACAAAAATATGAAGGATATTGTACGGATATATTTTTTAATGAATCTAAGAGATTTATTGAAGAATCAATAGAACAAGACAAACCTTTTTTTGCATACATAGCTACCAATACTCCACATGGTCCTTTTTATCCGAAAGATGAGGATTACGAAGTATTAGAGGAATTATTTGAAAAATCAGAATTTGCTGATCAAAAAGAGTTAAAAATTCAGTTAGTCAAATATTTGGCTATGATAAGAAATATCGACACGAATATAGGGGAGTTGAATGATTTTTTAGAAAAAAAAGGCCTCTTAAACGATACAATCATAATTTTTCTTACGGATAACGGAAGTATAATGGGAAAGTCATATTTCAATGCTGGTATGAGAGGGATGAAAACTGAATTATGGGAAGGAGGCCATCGTGTTCCATTATTCATCAAGTGGAAATATGGGAACTTTAAAGAGGTAGGTAATGAAGTTGAAGGGCTATGTAAAGTAACCGACATTCTTCCAACACTAGTTGAGTTATGTGGTTTAAAAATAACTAATGAAAGTAGTCTAAAGGGAATGAGTTTAGCCCCTATTCTTAAGGGTAAAAAAGAAATTTCAAAGGATAGAAAATTAATAATTAATTACAGCCGAATGCCAAATTTTATAAGCTATCCTATCCCACACGGTCAGACAATTCTTAAAAAAGAGGGAGCAGTTGTTCTATGGAAAAATTGGCGCCTATTGGAGTCACGCGAGCTTTATAATCTTGAAAATGACCCAAAGCAGCAATTAAATGTATACGATGAAAATCCAGGAATTGTTCAAATCTTAGAAAAAGAATTAAACAGATGGTGGGATTCAGTTAAAGAAGACGCAAATGAGGTCCAAAGAATAATTATTGGCTCCGCCCATGAAAATCCTACAAAACTCACAGCTATAGATTGGCTTGATGTCTTTGTAGACCAGCAACAACAAATTAGCTATGGAGCAAGAAAAAATAGTTATTGGTGCCTTGAAGTAGATAATGCGGGGGAATATGAAATAGAATTAAGAAGGTGGCCTAAAGAAACTAATGCTTCAATCAATGGCGTACCAAATACTCTTGGCGGAAGGAAAGCTAAAACTCATGCCTTACCGATTAAGCAGGCTAGTATATATGTAGGAGGATTAGAATTAAGGTCTATTAGTGATAAAAACCCATATGGCTTTGAGGGATTAACAAAAAATGTAAATTCTGAGGATAAATTCATAAGGTTCAATGTTAACTTAAAAAAAGGCCCAATTTATTTACATACTTTCTTTCATCTAGATGAGGGATCAAGCACAAGAGGAGCGGATCAAAATCTAATTGGAGCATATTACGTTTACATAAAAAAACTATCATAAAAAATTCATAAAATGAAAAAATTATTTCTTTTAATATTAATAATAGGGCTACAAATCACTTATTCCCAGAGTAAGTCAGATAAAAAAATTATCTCTAATAAGTGGGAAGCACTTAAGACCTCAAGTGAATTCGGTGTTCACGGTGAAAGAATAAATTTATTACGTCAAAATAGATTAAACTTTATGTTAGCTGGAGAGTATTTAATTAATGGATTCGAAAATAAACCTGGAAGTCATCCATGGCAGGGGGAACACATAGGGAAATGGCTCCATTCATCAGTCCTTTCAATACAGAATCAGACAATTTTAAATAAAAATGCAGATTGGAGAGCTGAAAAATTAAAAAATAATAAAGAGAAAATTGACAAATTAGTAAATAGACTTCTTGCAACTCAGCTTGAAAATGGATACATGGGAACATATGCTGAAGAAAATAGATTTATGAAAATGCTTGAAAATAAATCTATGTCTATGGTAGGATCAGATATGGGCTTCCTTAAATTTGGATGGGACGTTTGGACTCACCGTTATAATTTATACGGACTTTTAACTTATGAAAAATATTATCCTAATAAAAAAGTAATCGATGCTTGCAGAAAAATGGGAGATTTATTAATTGAAGTCTTTGGAGAGGGTAAAGCTGATATAACTAAATACGGAACAAGACAAGGAATTTCCTCAATGACAATTTTAGAGTCAATTGTAATGTTATATGAAAGGACATTGGATAAAAAATATTTAGATTTTGCAGAACACCTGGTTAAAGTAAGTGAGCAAAACAGTAAATTAAGATTAATGGGAAATATGTTAGAAAAGGGAAGTGTTGTAAATTCAGGGGACGGTAAAGCATACCAGTTAATGGCTAACCTACTGGGTTATCTCAGGTTATATAGATGCACAGGTAAAGAAAAATATTTGACTACTGTTCTAAATGGATGGGAGCAAATAAAAGATAAACATATTCTAGTTTCCGGAGGGCCGTGGAGTAGACATACAGATTATAATGGAAATAAAGAGTGTTTTGCTCATAAAGATGCTTTTCATCCAGAGAAAATTTTTGTCGAGGGCTGTTCTGATGCAACTTGGGTTCAGCTAAATATTCATCTACATGAATCTACAGGTGATTCTAAATATTTTAATGAAGCTGAGCAAACAATTATAAATGAGGTATATAGACATCAAGACATTGATGGGTATAAATTTGCATATTATACAATCCCTAACGAGAATAAGACTCAACATAATCCATTTTATCATTGTTGTGGCTCAAGCGAACCAAGAGGAATGGAGATGTATTCAAATAATTTAGTTGGAACTATAGATGGAGCCTTGTCAATTAACACGCTATTCCCAGCAAGCATTAAATTATCAGATGAATTTGGAGGAGGTAGTATGAAAATTTCTGGAAACTTTCCATATACAAATAAAACAACTTTTAATCTTAATGTAGATGTCAAAAAGAAATTCAAAATTGAGTTTAGAATACCCGCCAATACCACACTTAATTCTGTTTTGGTTAATAATAAACAAATCAAATACATTAAAAATAATAGGGGGAAGTATGAGATAAATGGAAGTTGGAAAAAAGGCGATATGATTGATATAAATTATCAGTTTAATCTAAAAGCCCACGAAGAAATTGGAGAAGAAGGGAAAAGGTGGGTTGCTTTCAGTTATGGACCTTTAGCTCTTGCTGAGAAATTAAATAGTAAAAATGATTTTTCTGTTGATAGGGATAAATTTAACAGGATGGCTGGAAGCAAATTAGGCAGGCCAGAACCCTTCATTAATTTAGATACTAAAAATATAGATGTTTTGCTAGATAAATTAATACCTATTGAAGGGTCTAAGATCAAATTTAAAATAGCTGAATCTAATATAGAGCTAATGCCTTATTATCAAACTGCTTCAAATTATTCAGGCCCAAGGACCTATTTCTATGTTGGAAACTAGAATATTATTTTTATTAAATTTTAAAAAATAAAAAATGTTTATAATCGATAATTATGCTTTAGCAGTATTTTTTTGTTTTATTACAATGATATGCTGGGGCTCATGGGCCAATACTCAAAAACTAGCGAGTCAAAAATGGCCTTTTCAGCTTTTTTACTGGGACTACACTTTTGGAATTTTACTAATCACCGTATTTTTTGCTTTTACTTTTGGATCTGTTGGAGATTTTGGTAGAAGTTTTTTAGATGATCTTGAGCAAGCTAAAATGAGTAACTTAACATCAGCATTTATTGGTGGAATCATTTTTAATTTTGCTAATCTTTTACTGGTTATTGCAATCGAAATTGCAGGAATGGCGATAGCCTTTCCAATTGGTATTGGTATTGCGTTAGTTCTTGGAGTTTTCACCAATTATATTGCACAGCCAGAGGGAGACCCGTTGATTCTTATTATTGGTGTAACATTAGTAGCTTTAGCAATTTTAATTGATGGTATTGCTTACAAGAAAATTTTACAAAAAACCAATGAAAACCCACTTAAGGGAATTTTATTCTCTGTCTCTGCGGGGATAGCTATGGGATTCTTTTACAAATATGTTGCAGCATCAATGGCAATAGATTTTGTAATTCCAGAGGCTGGTAAATTAACACCCTATTCTGCCTTAGTGATTTTTTCACTAGGTATAATCATCTCTAGTTTTTTGTTTAACACGATTAATATGTATCGCCCTTTTTCTGGAGAAAAGGTAAGCTTCAGTGACTACTTCACCATGGGTAATATAAAACTCCACCTGATTGGAATTCTTGGAGGAGTAATTTGGGGTATAGGGATGTCGTTTAATATAATTGCTTCAGAGCAAGCTGGACCTGCAATTGCATATGGACTTGGACAGGGAGCTACACTTGTAGCTGCTATTTGGGGAGTTTTTATTTGGAAAGAATTTAGAGATCTTCCAAGTAAAAGTTTTTGGTTGATTCCTATTATGTTTGTTTTGTTCGTGTTAGGAATAGTTCTTATAATTGCAGCGAAATTAATCTAGAATTAAATGGGCTTATTTGTAATAGGTAGCAGCAATACAGACTTGGTCATTTATCTTGATCATATTCCAAAGATAGGCGAGACAGTTATAGGCGGAGAGTCCTCTGTTATTTTTGGGGGTAAAGGAGCCAACCAAGCAGTAGCCGCCAAAAGAGCTGGAGCCGATATAAATTTTATAACCCAGTTGGGAGATGACGGTTTTGGTGAGGGGATGAAAAGACATTTCATTCAGGAGGAATTACCTCAGAGGTATGTCCTAACTGATTCAGATCAACCCTCGGGAATAGCTCAAATATTTGTTTCTAAAAAGGGGGAAAACTCAATTGCTGTTGCTTCAGGTTCAAACGGGACCCTAACGTTTGATCGCCTTAAACCCTTTCTTAAAGATATTGTAAACTCTGAATTAGTATTAATTCAATTTGAAATCCCAATTAAAACTATTGAAAAAATAATTGACTTTTGTTTTGATGAAGGTGTAAGAGTTTTGGTAAATCCAGCACCTGCAATTAAATTGACTCCTGATAAGCTGAGTAAAATATGGATGATTACCCCTAATGAGTCCGAAGCTGAAATTTTGACTGGAATATCCGTTACAGACCAGCATAGTGCATTGAGAGCTGCTAAAATTATTTTAGCTCAAGGTATAGAACACTGTATTGTTACACTTGGAGAAAAAGGGAGTGTTTGGTTGAGTGAAAAAGAGGCTTTTCATTTTATAGTACCCTCTGTGAAAGCAAATGACACCACTGCCGCTGGAGATGTTTTCAACGGTTATTTAGCTGAGGGAATAACAAGAGAGTTACCAATAGAAAAAGCCATAGAGATCGGTCATGCTGCCGCCTCTTTATCAGTTACGGTAAAGGGAGCGCAAACATCAATTCCAAAAAGAGAAGAAGCTCAATTGTTTTTAAAAAAAAATCCAATTGAAACAAAAAAAATCTTTTAATTTAATAATGTTCCTTATTGGAATAAAAATAAAACCACATGAAAAAAATAATATTTTTTTCCATTTTAATTAATTCATTTTTTGTTTTTGCGCAATCAAAAGACAAACCAAATTTTATAGTAATATTTTGTGATGATATGGGTTATGGGGATATTGGAGCATTTGGAAATCCAATAATTCGTACGCCAAATATTGATATGATGGCTGATGAGGGTCAAAAGTGGACTCAATTTTATGTAGCTGACCCTGTTTGTACCTCAAGTAGAGCAGCATTACTGACGGGTAGATATCCAATCAGATCTGGTATGACCTCTTCAAAAAGAGTGGTTTTATTTCCAGACTCATCTAGGGGATTACCCCTTGAGGAGATTACAATCGCTGAAGTACTAAAAGATGAGGGTTATTCCACTGCTGCTATTGGAAAATGGCATTTGGGACATCTTCCGAAATACCTTCCCCAAGCTCAGGGTTTTGATTTATATTATGGGATCCCTTATTCAAATGATATGAATCATAATGGTTTTTTTGGCGAGTATTTAGAAAAGGCAGATGATCCTCATTATTTTTCTGATGTCAATAGGTTTGATGTTCCGTTAATTCAGAACACTGAAGAAATTGAGCGACCTGCAAACCAATTAACTATTACCAAAAGATATACAGAAAGAGCAGTAGAATTTATAGAAATAAATAAAGACAAGCCTTTCTTTTTATATCTAGCTCACAGTTTACCACATATTCCCCTTTTTGTTTCTGAGGAGTTTAAAGGAAGGAGTAAAGCAGGAGTATTTACTGATGTTATTGAGGAGATAGATTGGAGTGTTGGTCAAATTATTGAAACACTGAAGAAAAATACTTTAGACAGAAATACTGTAGTTGTATTTACTTCAGATAATGGTCCATGGCTCCTTTTTAAAACGCATGGAGGTTCAGCGGGGCCATTACGTTCTGGTAAGGGAACTACTTTTGAAGGAGGTCAAAGAGTTCCAACAGTCTTTTGGGGCCCAGGCATTGTTAAACCAGGAGTAATTAATGAAATGGGCTCGACACTTGACCTTTTAAACACATTTGCCTCATTATCTGGGGGGAAGACTCCTTCAGATAGAAAAATGGATAGTTATGATTTATCTAAGGTTCTTTCTGAAAGAGCCGAAAGCCCCAGAAAAGAATTTTTTTACTGGGCCTTTGCCGAACTTCATGGTTATAGAACAGAACAGTATAAAATTCATGTTAAACAAAGGGAAGATATTAACTATAGCAGCCCTACAATTATTCTTGAAAAACCTGAGCTTTACGACTTAAGGGCCGATATCTCGGAGAAATATGATGTAGCTAAAATTTTACCAAATGAAGTATTGAAAATGCTAAAGACAATGGACTTACACCTTAAGGATGTAGAAGGGTCAAGGCCTGAACAGCTATCACATGTGATTGAAGGATCTACCTCAACAGATGGGTTTAGAGATAAGGGAAGAGGGTTTTAAAATGAAGAACATAATTATTTTCTTGATAGTTTTCAATGTGACACTCCTTTTTAGTCAATCAAATGATAAACCTAATTTTGTAGTCATTTTTTGTGATGATTTAGGTTATGGAGATATTGGGGTTTTTGGTAGCCCTATAATTCGAACTCCAAATATCGATGAGATGGCTTCAGAGGGACAAAAGTGGACACAGTTTTATGTAGCTGATCCAGTTTGTACTCCAAGTAGGGCAGCTTTAATGACAGGTAGATACCCGATTAGATCAGGTATGACTTCATCTAAAAGGGCTGTTCTTTTTCCTGATTCAGCCAATGGGCTAAAACACGAAGAAGTTACAATTGCCGAGGTTTTAAAAGATCAGGGATATGCAACAGGAGCTGTTGGAAAATGGCATTTAGGCCATTTACCCAAATTCCTTCCACTCCAACAAGGGTTTGATTCCTATTATGGTGTTCCTTACTCCAATGACATGGTTAATAATGGTTTCACGGGCCACGTTTATCGCAAAAATATACTTGACCCTTATTTTCAAGCTCCAGCCACTAAGTTTAATGTGGCTCTTGTTGAAAATACAATAGAAATTGAAAGACCAGTTGATCAAACCACAATTACAAAACGTTATACTAAAAAGGCAGTTGAATTTATTGATAAAAATAAAAATCAATCTTTCTTTTTATATCTCGCTCACAGCATGCCCCATATTCCACTTTTTGCATCTGATGATTTTATGGGAAGAAGTAAAGCGAGTTTGTATGTTGACGTAATTGAAGAGATTGACTGGAGTGTAGGTCAAGTTATTGATGCCTTAAAAAGAAATAATTTAGATAGAAATACAATAGTAGTTTTTTCTTCCGATAATGGACCTTGGCTTAGTTTTAAAATTCATGGTGGCTCTGCAGGACCTCTTCGGGCAGGCAAGGGAACTACTTTTGAAGGGGGTCAAAGAGTACCAACAGTTTTCTGGGGCCCAGGGATTGTTAAGCCAGGGGTGGTTAATCAGATGGGTTCAACGCTAGATTTGATTAATACTTTTGCATCGCTTTCAGGAGGGAAGGTGCCTAAGGATCGAAAGATGGATGGTTATGATTTATCCAAAGTACTTAAAGAAAAAGCAGAAAGTCCAAGGAAAGATTTTTACTATTGGGGATTTGCTCAATTACACGGCTACCGAACTGAACAATTTAAATTACATATTAAGCAAAGAGAACCAGTTTACTATGGTAGACCTACTATTATTTTAGACAAACCAGAGCTGTATAATCTCCGTGCCGATATTTCTGAAAAATATGATGTAGCCATGGATCACCCAGATTTAGTTGATAAGATGTTAGATAAAATAGAGAAACACTTAAAAGACGTTGAAGGATCAACTCCAGATCAATTGGTAGAAAGATTACCTAAGAAATAGCTTTTAATTGATGGGCTAGGTAAACCAAGGGTGTGTTCCAAATTGATTTTTTTTAACTTTTATTCTATTATTTGAATACCACTTTATCCCTTTCAAAACCGAGTTTAAATATTCTTTGAGTTTTGGTTTAATATAGAAATAGTGAACCCAGAAATAAAATATTTTGGGAATTTTACTTGATCTGTATGGAAGCACTTTAATCTTAAGTTGAGATTGAGCACCTAATCCTTTTATCTCCCAAATTACCCTTGATTTTTTCCCTTCTTTTTTCCCAATGTTGAGTTTAAATCCGTTTGGAGCATCCCATTGAGTGAACTCCCTGTAATATTCTAATCCATTTAAATAGACCAATATGTCCTTTTTTATGTGATTTTCTTTCCAAAGGAGGACTTTATTCTCCTTGCAAAAGGGATGAACACTTTCAAGAATTTCAGGGGTTGATATTAATTCCCAAGTCTTTTCTTGCGATTGCTCCAATTTTATTTTTGATTCTATTGAGTAAGCCATACTAATATTATATCAGTGTGAACAAAGTTAATTTTTATCTTAATAATATTTTATATATAAATAAATTTCAAGGTAATGTTTGAATGATAATTACTAATTTAAAAAATAGAATGAAGAAGACTTTTTTATTATTTTTTTTATTAAACACTGCTTTATTTTCACAAAAATATTCAATCAGTGAACACCGTGCTTTAAATGACTCAGTAAAGTTAATTAGAGGAACAAATCCCCTTAAATCAATTAATATCCTTTTTGATATTGCGGCGGCACAACAAGATTACCCAAACCCACAACTAACAAACACTTATAACTTAATAGCTGAAGGTCTTTTCACACAAGGTCTTTTTTCTGAGTCTTTATCTTATTACAAATTAGCACTTGATTGTTTTTCCTCCTACAAGAATAATCGACGAGATACTGGTGTTAATTACCCACCATGGATATTAATAAATATTGGAAATGTTTATTTTCATAATAATAATTTTGACAAGGCTTTTGAATATTTTTCTTTTGCTAAAGAAAATTTTGAGTTAACATCAGAGCATAATAAAATCTATGGCTTGCCTACTGCCTTTGATAATATTGGAAAAGTTTTTTTTAATAAAGCAAATAAAGACAGCGCTAAAGTTTATTTTGATAAATCCCTTAAAATAAGAAAATCTAATTACCTATATGGTGCTTCGATTTATTCTTATAATAATCTAATGTCACTAGTTCCTCCAGATAATGAGACTCTAGTTTTAAAATATAAGAACATAGTTGATGACCTTTTCAACAAAGTTTTTTCAAAGGAAAATGAACCAGATGGTCAAATAAACATTGAAACAAATTATGGGACATTCTATTATATGCTGGGTTTATTCTATTATAATTTAAGCGATTTTGATTCATCTATTTCATATTTAATTAGGTCAAGAAAATATTTAAAAAATTCATTCAGCGACCTAATCACTACAGATTTATTAATGGCCAAATCTTATATAGGCTTAAACAAGTTTAATAAAGCAGATTCTTTATTGTATAAAAATTTATCCTTTTTAAAGGAAATGGGGGTTAATTCTCCTGCAATTAAAATTAAGGTCTATGAGATATTAGATAAGCTATATTTATCACAATCAAAAAAAGATCAATTACTTAGTGTTAAAGATTCTATAATCAATCTTAAAGCATCAATTTTAGGTAATAAATTAAATAATTCTATTCTTAGTTTAGAGACGAGTCTTTTATTAAAGCAAAAACAAAGGGAACTAAACCTTGAACGTTTAAATTATAACAATTTAATATTTGTTTTAACTATTGTTTTAATATTATTTTTCGTATTAATTATTTTTTTAAGAGTAAGGTCTAATTTTCTTAAAGAAAAAAATAATCGACTAGCCATAGAAAGGGAATTTATTGACACAGAACTTAAAAATAAAGAGCTGGAATTATTAAGCACCGCAACATATATAGAACAGCGTAATAATAATTTAAGAAACCTTCGTGATAATTTAAATACTGCATCAGATGTTGATTCTAATAAATCAACCATTAATGAAATTTCAAATCCTGAATTATCAAAAGAACTCGATTCAATTATTAAAACAAGAAGTTCATTTGATTCTTTTAGAAATCAATTTACAAAGGCATTTCCCAATTTTTTCAAAACTTTAATCAACATGCATCCCACTCTTTCACCAACCGATCTTAAGCTTTGTGCTTATATTAAAATGAACCAAACAAATCAAGATATAGCTAGTATTAATAACCTTTCCACACGTTCAGTTGAGAGTCAACGGTATAGGCTTAGAAAAAAACTTAATATTGATAAACAAACAGATTTATTCAATTATTTAACAAATTTAGATTAAGTTTTATTAGCACATATATAACGCATATATTACTCACATATTTATCTTTTTTTTAGTTTTTACTATTCTTTTTTCATCTATTTTATTTTTTTACATACCCACATAAAACTCACATATTACCCCTGTTACACCCATAATGAGAGCACATTTTACTGCATATTTACTGCATTTAAGCTTATTAACAATCTTTGTTAATTTCTTTAAAACTTTAATTAACAGAACACTTTAATGAGTCAGTAAATTTGTTCAAACAATTAAGAAGTATGTCTTCTGCTGCTCAAATAGAATTTGAACAGAAGTTTATTACTATTTATCCATTGTTTAACAACCGCCTGATTGTTAAGCACCCAACCTTGACTCCCGTAGAATTAAAGATTTGTGCTTGTCTAAAAATGAATTTAGACTCTAAATCTATTGGGGAGTTATACCAAAGGAATTACCGAACAATTGAAAATTGTCGACATAAAATTCGAACGAAAATGGCCCTGAGGAAAAACCAAAATCTTGTCACATATATAATGTCAATAAACTAATTATCGATTTGAGAAAAATATTTAAAATAAACGCTTTAACAATTATCACCATGCTAATGGGGATGTTTTTGACGCAGTTTACTTTTTCTCAAACCAAATCGATGAACATTACTTCATTTACAAATGTAACAGATGTAGATGGCAGTGGAACTATAACTGCAGGTGACGTAATTAATTTTAACCTACATGTAAAAAATGATGGTAACATTCAGCTTAATAATTTAAATTTTTCCGATACAAGTGTAAAAAGATTAGATAATAATAGTACAGTTGGAACAGTAACCTTTACATATCAAAGTTCAAGTCAATCAAACGCGGCAGGAACATTAATTTCAAATGAAACTGAAATTTATTCAGGAACCTACACCTTAACTTCATCAGATATTTCTGCAGGAGGAATTAGTTTTGGAGTAACAGGGCAGTCATCAAGTCCTGGACAATCAAATGATGTTAATGACATAAGCGATGACGGTAATGATGGTGATGGTGATACAGCCAGCGATAGAAATATCGTTACAGCAGGGGCAACAGCTGGTTCGATTGAGGTTAATAAATTCTTTTCAGGCTATCAAGATGTGGATGGGAATGGTGTTTGGTCACCTGGCGATATCGTAACCTATGGTGTTGAGGTAATTAACAATGGTTTTCAAGAGGTAATTACTATTGCACCCGATGATGCACTTGTAGATGGAGGGGGAAATGCTAAAGCACTTACAGCTCCTTTTACTCCGCCAGGTGTTGTTTTTCAGGGATCAACTCATGGAAATATTTCAGATGCAGGAGCAGGTAATGGAACTACAACAGGTACATTACTAGTTGGAGAAAAAGTGGAATATCAGGCTACTTTCACCCTTGACCAAGCGACAATTGACTCTGGTCAAATAAGAAATTGTTTTTCGGCTCAGGCAATTGTAAAATCAACGGGAGCAAACGTTAATGACTCTTTGGATACCTGTGTGGATACGACAATTCCTCATGTTCCTGTAATTGAAGTAACAAAGATTGCTTCGGTTGATGATGTAAATAACAGTAGTACAAATGATGTTGGAGACATAATTACCTATGATATATTTATTGAGAATAAGGGAAATGTAACTATAAGCGGAATTGGATTCAATGAAACTTTTGAAGATGGTTTAGGAAATAGTTTAAGCCTTACATCAGGGCCAACGTACGTTTCTTCAACGAAGAGCTCAGCTCAAGGAACACTTAGCATTGCTGAAATAGAAAGATATAGAGCAACATTCCAAATATCTGCCTCAGCAGCAAACTCTGGTCAAATAAGAAATAGCCTAAAGGTAATAGCAGATAGCCCAGGTCAAACTAATAATGTCTCTGATACCTCAGATGACGGTATAGATGATGATGGAAATACAGCTGATGATCCAACTGTCACAACAGCAACAATTGTAAAGTCTTTGGATGTTACAAAAAGTGCACAGGTGATTGATAATGGTGATGGTGAAATTGGAGCAGGAGATATAATTAGATATACAATTACAGTTTTAAACACTGGACAAATTAATCTAAGTAATCTTTTCTTTATTGATGATTTAAGAAATGGTGTAAGCACTATCAGAAATTATGATGCACCTGGAATTACGGGGGGATCAAATAATCCACTTCAGCCAAATCAATCATATACTTATACTGCAAGCTATACAATTCAATCAGGGGATACAGCTACTGGCCAAATTGAAAATCAGGTAACTGTATACGCCAAGTCTAATCCTTCAGCAGCATTTGATGTATCAGATGAAAGTGATGACGGGATTGATACTGATGGTAATCTAGTAAATGATAAAACCATCACTCTATTAAATATTCAAACCGGGGTAGAGGTTGTTAAGACCGCTGTTTTAAATGATGATGGAGATGGATTACCAAGCGCTGGAGATGTTATTACTTATACAATAGTGATTTTCAATACTGGAAATGTTACTCTTGAGAATCTAAGCCTTTCTGATGTCCATAAACGGGGACCATTTGCCTCAGGGACTGTTGTTCCATTTGATTCTGGACCAACTTTTACCTCAGCAACAGCTGGTTCAAGTTCTACCCTTCTTTTGGCTGGAGGCCAACTGACCTATACTGCAACTTATACAGTTGTCGGAGCTGATATTACCGCCGGATTAATGTCAAATCGTGCAACAATTGCTGCTGACGATGTCACGGCTGCAAATAATTCCGTTTCTGATAATAGTGATGATGGAGATGATTTAGATGGTAATACGACCGATGACCCTACAGAGGTTAAACTTACCTACGATGGAAAACTTGATGTTTCTAAAACAGTTCAAGTAACTCAGGCAGATCCCAATAAGATACAACTTGGTGATACAGCGGTTTACACAGTAGTTGTTACAAATACAGGAAATGTTAGGCTCACTAGTATTGCACTTAATGATCAACTATCTGGAGTGAATGGGGTTTCTTTATCCTTGGATAGTCCAGGGGTAAAATTCTTAAGTTCATCTGGTGGATCTGCATCTGGTACGCTTGAAGTTGGTGAGTCTGCATCTTATACTGCAACTTTCACAGTTAATCAAGAGGCAATTGATCAGATAGGGTTTCAAAATACTGTTGAAGCAACTGGTAGAGATCCTGCCAATGCCCTTGTATCAGATGATAGTGATGATGGAAATGATTCGGATGGAAATCGACTTAATGACCCTACAGTTACACCTATTCCTGCTGATCCATCGATTGATGTAGTTAAAACCTCCTCTCATCAAGATGTAGATGGCGATGGAGAAATAAGTGCAGGAGATAGAATTAATTATACAATTACTATAAGCAATACAGGTAATAATACATTAGGTGTTGATGGAGCTCCGTCGGGAGAATTAGTTGTTCAAGACATCATATCAACCATTGCAGGGACCCATACCCCAACAGTTGTAGGCCCAAGTTTTGTTTCATCCTCATTAGGTTCAAACTTTGGAGTTATCAAGCCCAATGAAATGGCAATATTCAGCGCCTATGTAATTATTACTCAAGACATCGTTAATGCGGGGGGACTCTCTAATATTGCATCTGTTACCGTTCAAGACCCATCCAATACTTCTATAACTGACACTTCAGATGATGGAGATGATAATGATGGAAATTTAACGGATGATGCGACAATTAACGTAATAACAGCAAATCCATCTATAAATATTGTAAAGACTGTCACTGTAAGTGATACAAATGGAAATGGTATAAATGATATTGGTGATATAGCTAACTACACTATTACAATTTCAAATACAGGGAATATTGATATTGCATCTCTTAATGTTACTGATACATTATCAGGACTAAGTACAGGAACATTATCTCTTACTCAGTCATTAACATTTGTATCAGCTTCAAGAGGTTCCAATTCAGATGTGCTGCTTGTTAATGAGCAGGCAAATTATATAGCAAAATTTACTATTAACCAGAGCGCAGCTGATTTAGGGGGTATGAGAAATGTTGTTACAGCAAGTGGGCTTGATAACGCAAATTCAACAACTATATCTGATACATCTGAAAATGTGGATACTGTTATAAATGCAAACCCATCTATAACCGTAACTAAAACGGTAGCAGCTGTTGATAACGACTCAGACAGTGAGATAGGAGTAGGAGATACACTAGTATATACCATAACAATTTTAAATACTGGAAACCAAACACTTAAAGATTTTACTTTTACTGAAACATTCAAGGATTTAGAGAATAATGTCAGGAGTCTTTCAACTTCTATAACAACAAGTGATGCCAATGAGCTCCCTCCTGGTCAAACAAAAACATATTCAGCTACATATGTTATAACTCAGTCAGATGTAGATAATGGAGGATTATCTAACTCAGTCGTCGTTGTTGCCAGTAATATAACAGATAATATTTTCGTTAATGATACAAGTGACGATGGTGACACGGGAGCAGGAAATACAAACAGTGATCCAACGCTTTATCAAATTGCTGCAAACCCATCACTTGATGTAACTAAAACATTTGTAAATAATGATTTAAATGGTGATGGAATTATATCTACCGGAGATAAACTCACCTATACTATTCTTGTAAAAAATACTGGTAATATTACTCAAGCCTCATTATATGTGACTGATGTTATCACTGATCTTGCTAGTAATACACGGAATCTTGATAATTCAAACTTACCAGTATTTGTAAGTAATTCAATGAGTTCAACTCAAGGGACTTTAAAATCTGGTGAAGTGGCTACTTTTACAGCGACCTATACAATTGTAGCAGCTGATGTGACTGCAGGTGGTGTAATAAATCAAGCTACCGCAAAGACATTCTACTATCCTAATGGTATAAATCCAGTGCTAAGAGCTCAAGATGTAAGTGATGACGGAGATGATACCGATGGAAACACAACCAATGATAGAACAATTTCTTACACAGGGATAATTCCATCTTTTAAAGTAATTAAAACTGCTACAAAAGTTGATGATGGAAATGGTATTGATAATGTTGGAGATCAGGTGGTATTCACAATTACTGTTTCAAATACCTCCCAAGATCAAATTAATAATCTAGAATTTGTAGACACGATAACCTCCTCAAGAGGTAATTCAATGTCACTTGTTGGAACCCCAACTTTTGTTAGTGTAACCAGTGGCTCTAATTCAACTACCCTTACAGTAAATGGAACTATTACATTCACCGCAACATTTACCGTTAATGATTTATCAATTAAAGATGGAGGACTATTTAATACAATAACCTTTAAAGGCTCATCTGCTAGAAATCCTTTTCCAGGGGAATTAGATACAAAAGATATTAGTGATGATGGTGACACAGGAGCAGGTGATACAGGGGATGATCCAACTTTTGTTCCCTTAGGAACTGACTCTGACTCTGATGGAATCCCCGATAATCTTGATATAGATGATGACAATGATGGAGTGCTTGATACTTTCGAGCAGTGTATTGATTTTAATTTAGATGGAACAAGTTTTGAAACTTATTATAAACCTGGTGTTCCGGTAAATCCATCTGAGAATAAAAATTCACAATTCCCTGCTAAAACAGTTGCTCCTCCATTCACCTCAGTAAATGGAGATGGTGAGGTTTGGGATAATAGAACTGATGGAAATAATGTAAACTGGTCTCCGGCTCCTGGGCTTGGATCCAATTTCTATTTTATTGAACTTTTACAAAATGCATTTTTAGCAGGTACCACATCTCCTACCAATAAAAGAGAGTATTGGAATAAAACATCTGCTGGCATTGGTGACTTTGATAGAATTATGGTTGAGGAGGTCGTTTATCCTAATACGACATATACCCTTTCATTTTATCATAAAGACGGTGGACTTCTTGAGGCATCTCATGCAGATGGTGGCTCCACATTACTTCAAATCCAATCATTTCAAACTGACTATGCTGTGGATCAGTTAACAGAGGCCCCCACTAATTGGGCTCAGCAAACTTTCCAATTTACAACAGATGCCAATACCCATCGCATTGCAATATTATTCTCAGCCTATGCTCCTGGAGTTAATGTATCAATCCAGCTAGATGGAATTTCAATTGAACCACAAGAGACTTGTCAAGGGGACATAGATAATGATACAGTCGGTAATGGATTAGATCTTGATTCTGACAACGATGGAATTTATGATGTTGTTGAATCTGGTAATGGAGAGTTTGACACAAATAATGATGGAAGAATAGATTCTAATGACACAGGATTTGTGGATAATAATGATAATGGAGCTCACGATTCAATAGAGTCCAGAACACCTACAGATACTGATAGCGATACCACTGTGGACATGTTTGATCTTGATTCTGATAATGATAATTGTAATGACTCTAAGGAGGCGGGATACACAGATGGAGATAATGATGGTAAATTAGGGAACTCTCCAATTACTCAGGATGCTAATGGGAAAGTAACCAGTGGAAGTGATGGATATACTCTCCCCTTGGATCAAAACAGCAATGGCATTAAAGATTATCAAGAAGTATCCTATGATGTTGCATGTTTCTCTGAAAATTTAACTGTAGACATGACAAAGGCAGCTCAAAAAATTGATGTCAATTCAGATGGCGTCCTTGGACTGAATGACAAAATTCTCTACACAGTGGTTGTTACAAATACTGGAGTAATTAGTTATACAATACAACTTACTGACGTTCTAACAAATGAATCATCACAAACGATTCAAAGTTTAGATCTTGAATTTGTTGGCCTTACTACCCCAACTACCTTTAATGTTCCAGAGAACCTTTTAAAAAGAACCGCTGGATTTAATTATACTTCTAATGACAGCTGGAATAGCAGCTTATGGCATGATGATGGTTCAGATTCTAATAATAGAATTAGGATGGATAATAAAGCAAAAGTACAACCGGCGGAGGCGTTAGTTTATTTTAGTCCCAGCTCTGGAGCTTCCGAGGCTCAAACAAAACTAAGTACTGGTCTTCAAGTTCTACCAAAAAAGACGGGGAATAATCGTAAATCACTTGTGACCCAAACAAATAATTTCGCCTTTTCAGACCTTAATGCATCAAATTATTACAATCACTTTATAAGATTTAGAAATACAGATAATTACACTGGGGAATTAGATTCTGAATCAAAAAAGTGGTTTTACCAAGAGGTAAGTGGTCTGCAGCCTAACACCCAATATACCGTATCTGTTTTTGCAATCCCATATAATGAAAATGCATCAAGTTATGGCTCTAACTTATTTAATAAAGGCTTTCAGTTTGTTTTCCACGACGGTGGAACGGGGCAGGCATGGACTGATGTTGATGGAAATTTTCTTACCAACTGGAATAATGCCCAAAAGTCACCAAGATTTTACTTTGAAGACGTCCAGGTTTATAGGTTCTCTCATACATTTACAACTGATTCAAGCGTTGATATTACAAGAGTTGGTATAGCCCCTCCACATGCAGGAGGGCAAGGGGCTTGGTTCTATGGGATACAATTAGAAGAGGGGCCAAGTATGTCGCCAGTATATACCTATACATATAACAATGCTGTATCGGCAACTACCGCATCTATTGACGCAGACCCAAAAGTCATAGAATTAGGACCAGGTAATGCGGCCACTTATCAGGTCACACTTACACTTACTCAATCAATAGTTGATAATCATCAAACACTGGTTAATACAGCTACAGTTACAGGAACATTCTCAACCCCTGCAGGTATATCATTGCAGGCGACCTCAACAAGTGATGATCCATCAACACTTGCTGTGGATGATCCAACAATTGTAAACCTTACGGTAACCCCATCTGTTGAGATTACCAAAACAGCAAGTGTTACCGATGTGGATTCAAGTGGAAATGTTAATCTGGGAGATATAATCACTTATACAATAACCGTTTCAAATACAGGGCAGACTCCTCTGAATAACATCGATATTACAGATTCTCTCTCTGGCCTGGATACAGGGACACTTTCTTTATCCACTACGTTAACATTTATCTCATCAACAGCTGGATCACCCTCAAATACTTTGGCCGTGGGAGAGGTTTCAACATTTATGGTAACCTTTACCGTAAATCAAGATGCTGTTAATTTTGGTGGAACAAGAAATGTAGCATCAGTAGAGGCTAATGCTCCAAGAGTTATTGGAGGAACACAAACGGTTACAGATACCTCTTTAAATGTAGATCATCCTATATCCAAAAGTCCATCGATAACTGTAACTAAGACAGTTCAAGCAACAGATAATGACCTTGATGGGGAGATTGGCGTTGGAGATTCACTTTTATTTACAATTTCAATTTTAAATACTGGTGATGTTACATTAAAAGACTTTGATCTTAATGACACATTCACTGACCTTGACACAAATACGCTTAGTTTTTCAACTTCTCTTACATCAACAGATCCCAATGAGCTTGCTCCAGGGCAGATAAAAACATACACCGTTACATATACTCTAAACGCATCAAGTGTAGATAATGGGGGTGTTGTAAACTCTGTGGTAGTCTCTGCCACAGATGTTCAAGGACTACAAACTGTAAGTGATACAAGTGATGATGGTCTAACCGGAGGGGGAGATACTGGAGCTGACCCAACGGTTTATTCCATCACTTCTACCCCAAGTTTGGAAGTAACAAAAACCGTAAGTGAGACAGATTTAGATGGTGATGGTCTTGTATCTGCAGGAGATGTTCTCATCTATACAGTTAAGGTAAAAAATAATGGGAATGTGACATTAAGATCGATTTATTTGGAGGATGTTCTTACAGATATTTCAAGTAATACAAGAAGTCTTAATGCCGGTGGTATAGTGTTTAACTCAAGCTCAAATGGTTCTCCTTTTAGGACGCTCATTGTGGACGAGGTTGCAACTTACACTGCATCATATACTATTGTAGCTGGTGATGTCACCGCTGGAGGTGTAATGAACCAAGTAATTGCTAGGGCCTATGTTTTCCCCGAGGGGGTTCAAACCCTTCATGCCATAGATCATAGTGATGATGGAGATGACACCGACGGTAATACCCAGGATGATAAGACCATAACCTTTACAGGGGTATTAAACTCATTTGAGGTAACAAAAACTGCTGCTAAGGTTGATGATGGAAATGGAGTTGATAACGTAGGGGATAAGATAGTATTTACAATAACAGTATCTAACACTGGGACGGATCAAATCGATGGACTTACATTTGTCGATACCTTAACCTCGGCTAGAGGAGCGACATTATCCCTTGATAGCACTCCAGTTTTTGTAAGTGGTACTAACGCCTCCACAGCAACAACACTAACTGTGGGGGGTGTTATTACCTATACTGCAACCTTTACTGTAAATCAATTGTCCCTTGATGAGGGAGGTGTATTTAATACAATAACTTTCAGCGGCTCATCAGCTAGAAATCCAGAATCTACAGACGATACCTCGGATGTTAGTGATGATGGTGATGACACTGACGGAAATACTGAGGATGATCCTACATTCTTCGCCGTTGGACTTGACAATGACGGGGATGGTATCCCTGATCTTCTGGATATTGATGATGACAATGATGGTGTTTTAGACTCCTTTGAAAAATGTATAGACTTCCAACTTGACGGCACCTCATTTGACAATTATGATACTGGAGGTGGACCAGTTAATACCGCTACAAACTTTAATTCTAAGTTCCCTCTATCAAATGTTGTAGCTCCATTTAGCTCCGTTGATGGAAGGGGAAGAATATGGGATCCCAGAGTTGTAAATGGAGTGAATTGGACCGCAGCTCCTGTTCCTGGAACTAACCCATTTTTTATGGAATTATTGCAAAGCGCCACAATCTCTGGAACTGCAGATCCATCAAATACCAGAACATACTGGAATGAGACTTCCCATGGCATCGATGATTTTGATAGGATTATGGTTCAGGAGTTTGTATATCCTAATACTACTTATAACCTTACTTATTATCATATGGATGGGGGAATATCTTCATCCACATATGCAGATGGAGCATCGACACTTGTTCAAGTTCAAGGTATGGATTCGGATTTTGCTGTTGACCAATTGGCTGTTACTCCATCGGGTTGGACACAGCAGACCTTCCAGTTCACTACTGGGCCCAACACTCACAGAATAGCTGTATTACTCTCTGCTTACGCCCCGGGGTCTAATGTTGCGATTTTAGTTGATAGCATTGTTCTCTCCTCACAGGTAACCCTTACATGTGATGTAGATGGAGATTCAAAGGGCAATGGAATCGATATCGATTCTGATAACGATGGTATATATGATGTTAAAGAAGCAGGATATCAAAGTTACGACACTAATGGTGACGGGATGATTGATGTAAACGATACCGGTTTTGTTGATGCAAACAATAACGGTGCCCACGATGCAATTGAGGGGCTTTCTCCTACAAATACCAATACATCTACTGTTGTTGATATGTTCAACTTAGATTCGGATAACGATGGTTGTAATGATGTAATCGAAGCTGGATTTACCGATCCAAATGGAGATGGAAAACTTGGCGGAAATCCAGTTACTGTCAATAGCAACGGAAAGGTCACCAGCGGTAGTGATGGATATACAGCCCTACTAGATCAAAATGCAAATGGAGTTGAAGATTATGTGGATACCACATGGGATGTAAACTGTTTAAATCCAGGACTTAGCATCACAAAAGCGGCCAATCCAATTGATCTAAATGGAGATGGGCTAATTCAGGTAAACGATCAAATTGTTTATACCGTTATCGTTACCAATACGTCGGAAGTCAGCGTAACATTTACCCTTTCCGATACCCTTACCAATCAGTTGTCCGAGACTATTTTAACGCCTGAGCTGGTATGGTTGAGTACCTCGTCAAATGTGCTTATTCCAATACCATTTAATTATGTAGCAAAATCCTCAAACTTTAGTACAGATGGAGCATCAAATTGGCCATATTATTATTCACATGCTCATGAACCAGGCTTCTGGCATAGTCAATATGCTGCGCATAAAAGTACATATAATGAAGCAACACTTGAAATTGATTACAGATATGACACTAATCACGTACCACTTATTCCGGATACGTATATTTATTTTGACACATCCTCTGGTGCATCCCTAGCTCAAACCGCTTTTCCTAATGTTGGATTGATTGACATGAATCAATATATAAATGATTCTGGCGGATTCAATAGATATGATATTGGAAATAACAGTGATGGTGAAATGACTTATCAAATCCAATGGAATGATCAAAACTATTACAATTCATGGGTAAGAATATACAATGATGAAGATTATATAAACGACAATGAAGGAAAAAGTTGGATCTATGAGGAAGTGCAGGGGTTGGAGCCAAACACTAAGTATACGGCTTCTGTTTTTGTAAGACCTTTTAGCAACAATAGTAGTTATTATGGAAGTAATTATAGTCAGGGCTTTTATATAGTGTTTCATGATGATAACAATGGGAATTGGTCTACTAGTTATTTAACTAACTGGGATAATGCTCAAAAATCAGATAGATATTATTTTGACTCCTACAAAGTTGAAAGATTTTCATACACATTTACAACTGGTAATAATCCTGGTACAACGCGAGTGGGTCTTCAATTACCATATAACTCAAACGGTGGGAATCAGTTTTATGGATTTCAATTAGAGAAGGGTAGTTTAATGTCACCAATTTATACCTACACCTATACCTCCACTCCTGATGTTTCAAGTACTACTCCGATTTCATTAAATATTGATCCAAGACTTGGCACTTTAGAGCCTGGGGTATCAGCCACCTATATCGTAACCCTTACATTAGATCAAAGTATTATCGACAATGCTCAGGAGCTTTACAATAAAGTAGATGCAGTGGTCAGCTTTACCACACCAAGTGGAGTAAGCGTTACAATGAGCAGCACTAGTGATGACCCCTCTACTCCTGCAGTTAACGATCCGACCTTCACTAACCTTGATAACCTAAAAGGAATTGAGGTTGAAAAAAAGGTAAAACAAATAACCGATACAAATTCAAATGGTCAAAATGATGCTGGTGATGTAATAAAATATGAGGTTACACTAACCAATAGTGGTCAGACCAATTTGGCTGATTTTGAGATTACTGATATTTTACAAACCTCAACAGGGACAAAATCAATCGAGGTCGATCCCCTTATTGGAAAATCTCAGAACTATTTCTGGTATTCTTGGTCAATTGATGATAATGAATGGAATTGGTCTAAAGAAGGAACTATTACTGCTTATAATACAACTGATAACAATTATGGCTCCATTCCATATAAGGTAGTTGATATTAACGGTCGATATGAAGTTCAAAATACTTTACCAACTTGGAACACATTGCCATCCCAAGGTGTGACAAATAATAGTCATGATGCTTATACTAAAATGTATTACGTTTATACCAATAATGGATCTAGTTTTGATGATGATTATGTTTATAAAAACATGAGGCTTAAGCCAAACACGACCTATACAATCTCAGTATATGGTAAGAAAACGGCGGCAACTGTTGCTCCATGGCATTTTGTAATTCATGATGGAATGGATACTAACTACAACTGGGCTGATGCCATAAAGTCTCAAGATTTTGAACTTGAGCAGACTACATATCTCAATAGGTATACTTTTACATTTACCACTAGCCCACTTGCTGGGACAAACAATGCTAGGGTTGGGCTCCATCCACCTAATGCTAGTTTAGGAAGTAATGTAAGATTCTGGGGAATTCAATTAGAAGAGTCTGCACATGCGGGGACCTTCATTTATAATCATGATCAGGATCTGAATCGTAATTGGACTCAGGAGACCATAAACGGAGTGACTTATTCTTACACTAGCTATGGGGATAAATATCTAAAACTTTATGATGGAGGAACCGGTGAAGAAGTATATGATTACTGGCAATCAAATTATCCAGACCAATATGCATCACCCGCTACTAACCGACATAATTATGCATATTTTAATCCTAATACAAATCAAGGTACGTATTATAATCATCCACCGACTCAAAATTATCGGCACATTGTAGAGATTGAAAACCAGTCCAGTGTCGTTACAGATGTTACAAACTATGATTACATTGGGGAGTATCAAGGCCATCACTATTTTAAACGAGAAAGTACGGCATATTGGTATACCTCTGCAAATCAAATTAATACTGCATTTAGCCAATACGGCAAGGATGCCTATATGTATATTCCCAATTCAGAGGCCGAACATAACTTTGTTAAAGCACAATTAACCTCTAACAGTTATTGGTTAGGAATTTTAAAAGATTCCTATGATGATCCCCAGCGATCTTACAAAGATCGTTGGAGAGATGTAAAAGGGAATTATATGTCCTTAGCCGATTCTCGAGAATATATATCTATAGTTTCAGCTGGGAGCTCAATTACATTTACATACGACTATACAATAACCACTGAAGATGTAAACGCCGGAGTAATCTCCAATAGCATAACCATTACCTCAAGATCGCAAAGCGTTACAGATATTTCCGATGATGGAGACGACAGTGATGGAAATACCGAAGATGATCCCACCGAGACAACGATGTTTACTACTTCCTCTTTAGAGGCTACCAAGACAGTTTCCTCTACAGATGTAAATGGGGATGGGATAATTGGCGTAGGAGATAAAGCAGTGTTTACTATTGTTGTATCAAATACTGGAAATATGGATATTACAAGCCTTCAACTCTCCGACACTCTTACTGATCTTGATAATGTTGCGCTGAGTCTTGATGGAGCAATCACCCTTACAGATTCATATACACTAAATGACAATAGATCAGCATCGGGGTCAGGGTCTACGGATGGATTTGAGAATATGACTAGCTTTTATAATGGGAATTATAATATTGATTTTTGGCGTGTGGCAGGATTCTTTTATAAAAGTGGAAGCAACTTTACCGTAGATGACGCCTATTATTATGATAATTGGCGAGCTGTTGTTGAGGTAAACGAGCTTACTAATGTTATAACCTCTCTTGCAACAAATGATAACGATGTACTTATAGGGCAATATAATGGACACAGTTATTTTTATTTAAATAGCACTTACGATTTTTCTGAACATCTATATAATATTAGAAACAGCCCTGAAAAACCTTACATGGTTGAATTTAATACCATGGAGGAGTGGAACTGGTTTAAAACCCAAGCAGTAAGTGTAGGTATCCCTAACTATCAAAACTATTGGATAGGACTGGTCAGGCCACATAAATATGAGAACGATTGGGGGACTGATTATGACGCTGGATGGGAGTGGTATAAATCAAAAGTTCTACTCTCTGGAAATGGAGGGGGGTCCTCCTCATCAAGCCCCACACTTGAGACAACACTCCTTGCTGGGTCATCATATACCTATACCGTTACTTACACCATTACTCAATCCGATCTTGAAACCGGTGGGGTGTCGAACTCCCTGTTTGTTAGTGGTCAGGATTCCTTTAGCGCAGTAGTATCTGATGTGTCGGACGATACCGATGACACAGATGGTAATTTAGTGGATGACCCAACGATCCTAACCCTAACAAGATCTCCATCACTAATAGTGACTAAATCAGCAACAGTATCCGATGTGAACGGAAACAATTTAAATGACTCTGGTGATGTGGTTACCTATACAATTGTGGTAAGCAACACTGGAAACATTAGACTGTCCTCGGTTACACTTTCCGACACCCTTGAAGATGCGTACTTTACTGATATTTCGTCATCTGTAATGGGACCTATCTTTGTATCGGCCACTTTAGGATCGTCTGAAGGGACTATTTTGGTTGGGGAACAAGCTACCTACACAGCTTCAGTTACCATTACCCCGGCGATGCTTTCAAATGGATTTATTGCCAATACTGTAGTTGCTACTGCAAGTACAACCGCGGGAGTGGTTACAGATAGCTCTGACGATCCAAGCACAGCCGAGGATAATGATCCCACCAGAACATTTCTGCAAACAAACCCAAGTATTAATATCACTAAAACTGTCACCCAGACCTATGAAAATGGAGATGGATTTCTAAGTCCTGGCGATGTTATCACTTACACTATTATAGTATCTAATACGGGTAACCTTAACCTTTTAAATCCTCAGCTAACCGACACAACTGTTGATGGAGCAGGTAATACGCTTTCTACATCTACATTTACTCTTACAAACGCAACAGCCGGTTCATCTCTATCAGAGATACTAACCAGCGGTCAGCTAACTCTTCAAATGTCTTATACCCTTGAGCAATCTACCGTCAACTCCGGACTGGTATCCAATAGCATTGTTATAAGTAGCGTTCCATTTGGTCAGTCTACTCCAGTGACTGATGTTTCAGATGATCCGACTACGGCAGCAGCAGATGATCCAACGGTATTAAATATACCCGAGACAACAGGGGTAGATCTAGAAAAAACTTATGAAACAATTGATGTAAACAATAATGGAGCTGTTGACCTGGGTGATGTGATTAGATATAAATTTACAATCACCAATAACGGTAATACCGACCTGCAGAATATTACCATATCAGATAACTTAGTCGGTGGGGCGGCCAGCACAACTCTTACCCAACAAATTGCAACTGATCGGGCTACAGTAAATGGTTTAAAACAGTCCTATTATATTGAAAATAATAGCAGTTCCCATATTGTAAGCAATGGAATCAATGAAAATACTAGTCAGCCACAATATGTGCCAGATGGAATTGAGTATTATTTGCCAGCTGGACTTTTCACAAATGATGATCTAACAAACACAAATAAGTGGAATAATTTAATTTCAGAGGGTAGAGGCTACATTAGGGTTAACGATGCCAATCCAAGTGGCGGCCATCAAATCACTAACAATGGATATGGCGCTTTGGCAATCAAAGGCAATAACGCATATTCTTATACCTATCTCACCTACCCTGTTCAACCAAACACCACATATACCTTCTCAGTTTATGCAATGGGGTCACTGGGTACTCAGATCACACTTTTCACTCATGGGGGCTTTAATCCACCAGCTTCAAATCAAAATGTACAATCCTCTGAGGTATCCAAAACCTTTACCCTCGACCAGGATTATAAGTATAAAAGATATGAAATAGTATTTACCACCGGAGCTTCTGTTGGTACTGGTAGGTTTGGATTTAGTCCAAAACAATACGGTACGTGGTCTTATTTTTGGGGCGCACAAATTGAGGAGGGTGCGGGAGCAACACCATATATTTTTACCAAAAATTCAGTCCTTTCAAAAGTTGCCACAAACATTGGAGATTATGCAGGAATAATTAGTTCTAATAGCTCTAAAACCCTTACTGGCCTTTACACCATAACCTCTGATGCGGTAGATCAGGGCTTTATAAATAACAGGGCAACTGTCAATGCATCTACCATTAATTCCACGGTGGTTACAGACACCTCAGATGATGGTGATGATACTGATGGGAATACGACCGATGATCATACATTTACTCAGATCGATGCATTCCCATCCTTGGATGTCATGAAAACATTTATTTGGCAAGATTCAAATAGTGATTCTAAGGTAAATGTTGGGGATCTCATAAGTTATTCTATTACAATATCTAATACAGGGGATTCAACTGTAAAAAATTATACTCTTGAAGATACCTTTAAAAACTCCCTTGGTGCAGATCTCACATACACCGGCCAACCAGCACTTGTTTCTGCATCTCAGGGATCCTCGGTTGGAACTATTAAATCTGGTGAGAAGCAGGTGTATAGCGCTCAATTCATTATAAACGATCTTGCATTTTCAACACCATTTGTGACAAATAGTATTAAGGTCACAGGTGATTCAAATGGATTAACTGATAATGTTTCTGATACTTCAGATGATGGAGATGACACCGATGGGAATACAGAGGATGATCCGACCATAACTTTTATGGAGCCAGATGGTAAAGTTGAGGCGACTAAAACTTTTGAAATTATAGACTCTGATGGTGATGGAGAAACATCAGTTGGAGACGTTATTAGATTTATTATTCAAATTGAAAATATTGGAAATACAGCGCTATCAAGTATCACCCTTGTTGACGTCTTGACTGATGAGGATGGTAATGCACTTACTCTATCTGAGGAGCCATTTTTCTATTCCTCGACCCAAAGCTCAACCGTAGGGAATTTAAAAATTGGAGAAAGCGCATATTACAGGGCACTCTTTATAGTAGACCAACAATCCTTTGATTCTGGAAGTATACGAAACTATGTTGATGTTACCGCTAGTAGCTCCTATGGAACTGATGATGTAACCGATAGAAGTGATGATGGAGATGATAATGACGGCAATACCACAAATGACGTAACAGTCGTTCCACTCTTTGCTGCTGCACAAATTAATGTAATTAAAACAGCAACAGTATTTGATGGAAATGGAGATGGCATTACAGGGGCAGGTGATACAATAAATTATGTTATCACGATTGAGAATACAGGTATAACAGGACTTGGAACTGTTACACTTGTTGACACAATTACCGATGGGAATGGTGGGGCATTAACCCTTGCCAATGGACCGAATTATGAGGCCAATAGCTCCTCTCAGAATTCGCCTCAGGGTAGTCTAGCAGCAGGCGAGACAGCGAGGTATTTAGCATCTTATGTAATAAGTAATGATGCTGCTCTTACTGGTAAAATAATAAACTCAGTAACGGTATCAGCGACAAGTGTAAGTGACAGCACCGTTGTTTCTGATGTAAGTGATGATAATGATGATACCGATGGAAATGTACTGGACGATCCTACAGAGGTTTTAATTATTCTTACCCCTCAAATTCAGGTGACTAAATCAGCGGTAGTTACACAAAATAACGGTAATGCAATTAACGATCTGGGCGATACAATTGTTTACACCATAACAATTACTAACACAGGAAATGTAAATCTTAATAACCTTACGGTATCTGATACTTTAACCGATTTCTCAGGGGCAGGTCTTACCCTTACAACCACTCCAACATTTTTATCAGGGACAAACGCTAATGCTTCATCAATTAATATTGGGGGTGTAGCAATTTTCAGAGCCACATTTACCATTAATCAGCAAGCGGTTGATACTGGTGGGGTTAGTAATGTAGCCTTAGTAACTGCTGCAAGTACAGTTGACGCATCCAAGGTTGCCTCTGATACATCCGATGATCCAAACACCGCAGCGGCAGATGACAAAACAGCTATATCTATAACTGCAACACCATCAATTCAGATTACTAAAGTAGCAGCCGTTAGCGATCCAGATAGTAATGGGATTGATATTGGAGACACTATAACTTATACAATTGTTGCAACCAATACAGGAGATTTAACACTTTCCAATATTAAGCTAACCGATACACTCACTGATGCAAATAGCTCCTCACTCTCACTTAGTAGTGGTCCTACCATCACCTCAGGCTCTTCAAGTAGTTTAGCTGTTGGAGGTGCGATTATCTATCAGGCAACATTTGTTATCACTCAGCCTGCAGTTGATAGTGGAAGTGTAATTAATATTGCCAATGTTACTGCTTCAAGCCCCTTAGGTAGTGATGATGTAACCGATAGCTCTGATGACCCAACAACAGCAGCTGCTAATGATCCAACTGTTGTATCAATAACTTCTAGTCCGTCAATAAGGTTACTTAAATCGGTATCTGTAACAGATAACGGTGATGGAAAACTGGGTAAAGGTGACATTCTTCAGTATGATATCTCTGTTGAAAACACAGGTGATGTAACCCTTAAAAGCATAACTGTCACCGATACCCTAACAGATGGAAATAGCTCTACAATGAATCTTAGTAGTGGTCTTTATTATGCAGGATCAGATGGCGGATCGCCTCAAGGAGAACTTAAGGTTGGAGAAAAAGTTGATTACATCGGATTCTTTATAATTAACCAACAGGCGGTCGATTCAAAAAGAGTAATAAATATAGCAACTGGTAGCGCCACAACACCAAGCGGTGGAACGGTAACGGATACATCTGATGATCCAAATACTGCAACTCCAAATGATCCGACAATTGTAACTATGACAGTCACCCCTTCAATTGAGGTTACTAAAACTGTTTCTGTTACCGACACAAATGGAGACGGGGTAACTGGTGCAAATGATTTAATATACTATACAATTGTTGTTGAAAATACGGGAGATCAAACGCTCACAGGAATTACTTTGGTAGATCAATTAAGCGATGGAAATGGTCAGCCACTGAGTCTTCTAAATGGTCCGACCTATGATGGCTTGAGTGGCTCTAAGGGGTCTAATCAAGGAACTGCTCTACCTGAGGAGACTCATAAATACACAGCAATTTACCTAATTAGTGAGGCAGCTGCTCAGACACCTAGGATTTCTAATATTGTAATTGCTACTGCCAGCAGTCCAGGTCAGACTAATAATGTTAGTGATACATCCGATAATGGAAATGATATTGATGGTAATACAGTGGATGATTCTACAGATGTTGCAGTGTCACCAAATCCATCGATAGAGGCAACCAAAATAGCTAATGTAATCGATAACAACAGCAATGTAAGTAATGATCCAGGTGATACCATTGTTTATACCATTACAATTCAAAATACAGGAAATGTAAGCCTTACTAATATTACTCTTGTAGATACCTTAACTGACAATAACGATAACGCTTTATCACTTGATAGTGGACCAACCTTTGTATCTGCAAATGGTGGATCGCCTGAGGGTATATTAGGATTTTCTGAGATTGCCACTTATACTGCTACTTACACTATTGAACCTGCCGCAGCATTTACCACTAAAATTAAAAATCAAGTAACAGTATCTGCAAGTGGAGGTGGAGTAAACGTATCAGATATTAGTGATAATGGGATTGACAATGATGGTAATCAATTTAATGACAAAACTGAAGTAACAACATCTGCCCAGGCTTCAATTGAGGCAATTAAAACAGCCTCGGTCAGTGATACTAACGGTAACAGTTTAACCGATGCAGGAGATATTATTACCTATAAAATTGGTATTAGAAATACTGGTGGGGTTCCTCTTGAAAATTTATCTATAAATGATGTTCTTAAAGACGGAAATGGAACAAACCTAGCTTTAAATGCTCTTCCTAGTTTTGAATCAGCATCTGCAGGAAGCGCCTCAACAACGATTGCAATTTCAGGAGTTGTGACTTATACCGCTGACTATACGATCTCAACTGATGCCTCCTATTCAGGGAGTATTGTAAATACAGTTACTGTCCAAGCAAACGGTCAAGGGGGAAGTGGAATTGTTACTGATCAAGGAGACGACCCCTCAACCGCTGCTCAGAATGATGCTACCGTTGTAGATATAGATCCATTTGCTGCACTTGACGTTACTAAAACAACAACCATCACAGACGAAGGAGATGGAATAGTTGGTGCTGGAGATGTAATCAATTATACAATCCGTGCAAAAAATATTGGTAATGTTACCCTAACAGGAGTAACGGTGAGTGATACTCTTACTGATGGGAATAGCGCTACTTTAACAATGAGTACTGGTCCATCATTCTCAGGATCAGATAAGGGCTCCAACACAGGAACATTACTCGCTGGGGAGACCGCTACATATATTGCTTACTTTATCATATCAGATGCAGCGGCCGCAACACTTCAGATAAGAAACTCTGCAGTTGCAATTGCCAGTAGTCCAGGTCAGAGTAATAATGTAAGTGATACCTCAGATGATGGGGATGACAACGATGGTAATACCGAGGACGATAAGACAATTACTGATATTACTCCAAGGCCTCTTATGGAGATTTCCAAAACAGCATCAGTTACTGATAATGGTGATGGAATCAATGGAGCTAACGACGTTATAACATATAACATTACCATTAAAAATACCGGTAATGTAAATCTATCCAATGTTTTAATAGATGACAATCTAAAAGATGGAAACGGAGGCGCTTTATCAATTAATGGACCAGCTCTTACATCCAATACAGCTGGCTCATCAACTTCAACTATTCTGACAAACGGAATTTTAACCCTTACTGCTACCTACACAATTGAAGATAATGCGGCCAACACTACTCAGATAATTAATACTGTTAGTGTTACTTCATCCAGTCCAAGTAACACTAATGATGTTTCAGGTTCAGATACTGTTACTGTTACTACAGTGTCAAATGCTGGTATGGAGGTTACCAAAACTGTTACCGTAACTCAAAATGATGGGAATGCGACCAATGATAGCGGTGATATATTGACATATACTATAAAAATTGAAAATACTGGAAATCTCACCCTTTCTAACCTAACACTTAACGATCAGTTAACCGATGGCGGAGGTGGTAATTTGACTTTGACCTCAGGTCCGACCTTTAGTAGCGCAACTGCTGGAAGCACATCGACCACTGTTGCTGTTGGCGGGGTTGTGAGCTATACAGCTACATTTAACATAACTCAAAATGCTGCCAATACCGGCAGTATAAACAATACGGTTACCGTTGTTGGTTCCACACCAAGTGGTAATGGCGATGTATCAGATGTATCAGATGATGGAGATGATACTGATGGCAATACCACTAATGACCCAACGGTTGTTCAAACGACCTCTGATGTATCTATAGAGGTTACAAAATCTGCAGCCTATGTTGATAATAACAGTAATGGTAAGATCGATACTGGCGATAGGATCAACTACACAATCATTGTAAATAACACAGGTAATGTTGATCTAACGGGTCTTAAGATCCAGGACGTTTTAACAGACGGTAATGGAGGTGCTCTTACCCTTAGCACTTCACCGACCTTTGCCTCTGCAAGCGCGGGATCCACCTCGTCTACAATAGAGGCAGGAGATCAGGTCACCTTTAGCGCCTCCTATATAATCGAGCAGGCAGCGGCTAATACTGGAAGTATCATCAACCGAGCTACGGCCATTGCTAGTAGTCCAGGTCAGACTGATGACGTGACCGATCAGAGTGATGATCCCAATACTGGGGCATCAAATGACGCTACGGTAGTTGCCATTACTCCTTCCCCTGCTATGGAAGTTACCAAGACGGTAGCAGTTATAGAGAATGGCGATGGCTTCCTTGGCATAGGCGATACAGTTAAGTATACGATCGCTATCGAGAACCAGGGTAATGTTCCACTCACCTCGATAGTTATCAGCGATACCTTCACAGATATAGGGGGTAATGCGATGACCCTTACTACGACTCCGACCTTTGACTTTGCAGATTTAGGGTCTAGCCAGGGAAGTATAGCTCCAGGGGAGAAAGCATATTACAACGCGACCTTCCTGGTGGATCAGGCATCGATAGATGCAGGCGGGCTGCACAATCAGGTATCGGTAACTGCGACCAGCACAGGAGGCACTGTGTCTGACACCTCTGATGATGGCATAGACAATGATGGTAACACTACTGATGATGTAACGGTATTACTTATAGATCCTAATCCAGTACTTCTGGTTACTAAAACGGCAACGGTATCGGATAGCGCGGGTGACGGAGTGAACCTAGGAGATGTAATTACTTATACGATAAGTATAGAGAACAAGGGTAATGTTACTTTAAATAGTTTAACTATAAGCGATACTATTAAAGACGGTAACGGGGCTAACCTGTCCTTAGACGGCCCACCTAGTTTTGTATCGGCGACTACTAGTTCTACATCCACCACGCTTCAAGTTGGAGGAACAGCAACCTTTACTGCGAACTATACTATAAACCAGCAGGCAGTAGATAGTGGTAGGGTAGAGAACAGCGCTTTAGGAACAGCCAGTAGTCCCTCGGGAGTACAGACTAGTGATACCTCCGATGATGGAGATGACAGTGATGGAGATATCGATGATGATCCTACAATAACTCTTCTAACAGCTACCCCGACATTAGTTGTTACTAAATCTGCTTTCCTTAATGATCCAGACAGTAATGGGGTAGATTTAGGCGACACCATTACCTATACTATAGTGGTTACAAATAATGGGGATCTTACCCTTAGTAATGTAGTTATTACAGATACGCTTACCGATGCGAACAGCAGTTCACTTAGCTTAAATAGTGGACCTACTCTCACTGCGGGTGATGCGAGTAATTTAGGTGTGGGAGCAGCACTCACCTATCAGGCAACACACGTCATCACCCAGCAGGGAGTAGATAGTGGAAGTGTAATTAATATAGCTAAAGCAACGGCCTCAAGTCCTGGTCAGAGTGGTAACGTGAGTGATACTTCGGATGATCCAAATACCGCAGCTGCCAATGATCCAACCTCTATAGATATACCACCCTCACCTTCAATAGGAGTTAATAAGAGTGTAG